>NZ_JASZYM010000013.1:0-273380 GCF_030317005.1 Variovorax sp. J22R115
GAGGTCGACAAGTGGCAATGCGCTCGCAACGCTGCCCGCCGAACTATCCAGTGGAAGTTCACTCGTCAAGATGCAGACCAAAAACTTGGAACGCATTACGTTCCGTTATTTGCGTGTTGACGTACTAGGTCTGTGAAATACATCACGCTCATTGACTTCCGTTCAGCAGTGATTGATTGCCTACGTCATCGCGCACCGGCAGTAGCAACAGCATCTGCTCGCGCTCGGGCGCCTTGCGCCTCGCCACTTGCGCCCGTGGCATTGGAAGTTCTCCCAATTGTTGAAGGCCGCGCCGTTGCAGTTCGATTCCGAGCACGGCCAGCAGCTCGGCCTCGTTGAGCTTCGCCAGTGCCTTGCCAGCGCGCTGAGCAGCCAGGCTCAGGTCGGGCGTCAGCATGTCGGCCGTGCACGGTAGACCCCATACCAACGCTCATACCAACGCAAAACCGTGGATTGACAAGCCCTCATGCGGACTCATACGGACGCAAAAAAGCCCGCTACAGAGGGAACTGTGCGGGCTTTCTGCCGTGTCGTGGACCGATGCGGACGGTCAAAAACACTTAGCTGGAGGAGAGGGAGGGATTCGAACCCTCGGTACGTTCGCACGTACGCCTGATTTCGAGTCAGGTACATTCGACCACTCTGCCACCTCTCCGGTGTCTGTCGAGCCCGCTATTCTAGCAGACCTCGTGACGCACTTTTTCAGCCGCGCAACACTTCGAGGCCGCCCAGATAGGGCCGCAACGCGGCTGGCACGTTGATCGACCCGTCTTCGTTCTGGTGGTTCTCCAGGACGGCCACCAGCGTGCGGCCGACCGCGAGGCCCGAACCGTTGAGCGTGTGAACGAGTTCGTTTTTGCCCTGCGCGTTCTTGAAGCGGGCCTGAAGGCGCCGAGCCTGGAAGGCCTCGCAGTTCGACACCGAGCTGATCTCGCGATAGGTGTCCTGCGCCGGCAGCCAGACTTCCAGGTCATAGGTCTTGGTGGAACCGAAGCCCATGTCGCCCGTGCTCAGCAATACGACACGGTAAGGCAGTTCGAGCGCCTGCAGCACGGCCTCGGCGTGGCCGGTCATGGCCTCGAGCGCCTCGTAGCTCTTGTCGGGATGGGTGATCTGGACCATCTCGACCTTGTCGAACTGGTGCTGGCGGATCATGCCGCGCGTGTCGCGTCCGGCGCTGCCCGCTTCCGAGCGGAAGCATGGCGTGTGCGCGGTGAGCCTGATGGGCAATTGCGCCTCCGCAACCACCTCGTCGCGCACGAAGTTCGTGAGCGGCACCTCGCTGGTCGGGATGAGGTAGAGCGCCGAATGGTCGGGCGCCGGTTCGCCGTCCTGTCCGCCCTTCTTCGCGGCGAACAGGTCACCTTCGAACTTGGGCAACTGGCCCGTGCCGCGCAGCGTATCGGCGTTGACGATGTACGGTACATAGCACTCGGTATAGCCGTGCTGCTGCGTCTGGATGTCGAGCATGAACTGCGCGAGCGCGCGATGCAGGCGGGCGATCGGCCCCTTCATCACGCTGAAGCGTGACCCCGACAGCTTGGCGCCCATTTCGAAATCCAGGCCCAGCGGCAGCCCGAGGTCAACATGGTCCTTGGGCGCGAAGCCCAGCGGAGAGGCCGACGCGCCTGCGCCGCCCCGAGGGCTCCAGCGTCGCACTTCGACGTTGGCCTCTTCGTCCTCGCCGACCGGCACGCTCGCATGCGGGAGGTTCGGCACAGCCAGCAGCAGCGCCTGGAGTTCGGGCTGGATCGCGTCGAGCCGGGTGGCCGAGGATTCCTGTTCCGCCTTGAGCGCGTTGACTTCGACCATCAGCGCGTCGACCGACTCGCCCTTGGCCTTCAGCGGCCCGATCTGTTTGTTGAGGGCATTGCGGCGCGCCTGGATTTCCTCGGTGCGGGTCTGCAAGGTCTTGCGCTCGGCCTCGAGCGAACTGAACCTCGCCACGTCCAGGTAGGGCTGATCCTTCTTGCGCGTTTCGAGACGGGAAACGACGGACGCGAGGTCCTTGCGTAACAGTGTGATATCGAGCATTTGCGTGATTTTAGGTGCGCGTAGGATCGTTCTCCCCTCCCAGCCCACCTCATGGAGATGCAATGCAAGCCTATCTGACCTTCAACGGCAACGCGGCCGAGGCGCTCGCGTTCTACGCCAAGTGCCTGGACGGCAAGATCGCCTTCAGCATGACCTTCGGCGAAAGCCCCATGGGCAAGGACACGCCGGATTCGCACAAACAGAAGATCATGCACGCCACGCTCGAGGCGCGCGGCCACCAGCTCATGGCCTCCGATCTGCCGCCCGGCTATCCCTTCGACGGCCACAAGGGTTTTTCGCTCTCGGTTCAGGGCAAGGACGTCAAGGAAGGCGAAAAACTCTTCAACGCACTGGCCGAGGGCGGCAAGGTGACGATGCCTTACGCGGCGACTTTCTGGGCCGCGGGTTTCGGCATGCTCGAAGACAAGTTCGGCGTTCCGTGGATGGTGAACTGCGAGCACTAGCTGCCAGCCACCGAAGGCTCAGTTCAGCGTTGCCGGATCAACGTTGGCGCCGCAAACGATGAGGCAGACCTTCTCTCCCTCGCGCGGCACATAAGCCCCGCTCTGCAGCGCGGCCAGTGGCAGGGCTGCGGCCGGCTCGACGGCCAGCTTCAGTTCTTTCCAGAGCCAGATCTGCGCGGCGCGGATGGCTTCGTCGGGCAGCAGCAATGCATTGCGCACGTGGCGCTGCGTGACATCCCAGGCGATGGCGCCGATGCGCCGCGCGCCCAGCGAATCGGCCGCGACGCCGCCGACCTCCACATCGACCGGCTCGCCGGCCTCGCGCGCGCGAAACAGCGTGGGCGCGCGTTCCGGCTCGAGCGCGACCACGCGGCTGCGCTGCTCGAACCAGGCCGCCAGACCACCGATCAGGCCGCCTCCGCCAACGCTCACGAGCACGGAGTCCGGCAAGCCTGCCTGCCGCTCGATCTCGCGGCCGAGCGTGCCTGCGCCAGCGACCACCTCTGGCTGATCGTAGGCATGGGTGAGAAGTGCGCCGGTTTCGCGCTGGCGGTCGAGGCAGGCAGCCAGAGCGTCCGCGTAGGCCTCGCCGCCCACGACCACCTCCGCGCCGAGCGCGCGCAGCCGCGCGCGCTTGGCCTCGGTGGACATCTCGGGCAGGAACACCGCGCAGTGCACGCCGAGCGCCTGCGCGGCGGCAGCCGTCGCGATGCCGGCATTGCCGCCCGACGCGACGATCGCCCCGGCAGCGGGTATGTCGTTGGCGAGCAGACGGTTCATCATGCCGCGCGCCTTGAAGCTGCCGCTGACTTGCAGATGCTCCAGCTTGAGCCAGACTTCGACACCGCGTACCTGGAGGCCGAGCGCCTCCGCAGGCAGCTTCCAGAGCGGCGTCTCGCGCAGAAAGTACGGCGCGCGCTCATGGATGCGCCGCGACGCGGCCTCGATGTCGCTGCGCCAATCGTGAGTGGCGCCACTCACGAAATATGGCCCGGCGCGGGCATGTCGTCCAGCTTGAGGCCCTTGGGCAGCGGGAACTTGAGCGTTTCCTCGATGCCGTTCATCTTGCGCACCGAGAGGGCGCCCAGCGCCTTGACGCGATCGATGACCTCGTGCACCAGCACTTCGGGCGCGGAGGCGCCTGCCGTGAGACCCACGCGGACCTTGCCCTCGAACCATTCGGGCTTCAGTTCCGCAGCCGAGTCGACCATGTAGCTTTCGGTGCCCAGGCGCTGGGCGAGTTCGCGCAGGCGATTGCTGTTGGAGCTGGTCGGGCTGCCGACCACGATCACCAGGTCGACCTGCGGGCTGAGGATCTTGACGGCATCCTGCCGGTTCTGCGTCGCGTAGCAGATGTCCTGCTGCTTGGGTTCGCGCACGTTCGGAAAACGCGCACGCACAGCAGCGGAGATTTCGGCCGCATCATCGACCGACAGCGTGGTCTGCGTGACCACCGCGAGCTTCAGCGTCTGCGCGGGCGAGACGTGCGCGACGTCTTCCACGTCTTCCACCAGATGGATGCCGCTCGAGAGCTGCCCCATCGTTCCTTCGACCTCGGGATGCCCCTTGTGGCCGATCATGATGAATTCGTAGCCCTCTTTGGCGAGCTTCGCGACCTCGACGTGCACCTTGGTGACAAGCGGGCAGGTGGCATCGAAAATCTCGAAGCCGCGTTCGCGCGCCTCGGCCTGCACGGCCTTGCTGACGCCATGCGCGCTGAACACCAGCGTGGCGCCCGGCGGCACGTCGGCGAGCTCTTCGATGAAGATCGCTCCCTTGGCCTTGAGCTCATTGACCACATAGGTGTTGTGCACGATCTCGTGCCGCACGTAGATCGGCGCGCCGAACTTGGCGATGGCGCGCTCGACGATCTCGATCGCGCGATCGACGCCTGCGCAAAAGCCCCGCGGCTCCGCCAGGATGACTTCCTCGATGGTGTTCACAACACGCCAATCAGCTTGACCTCGAAGGTCACGGGCTGACCTGCGAGCGGATGGTTGAAGTCGAAGCGCACCGCGGTTTCGTTCGACTCGATGACAGCGCCCGCGTAGCTGCCGGTGCCGTCAGGCGTCGGGAACTGCACGACGTCGCCGACGGCGTATTGCTCGTCCGGGTCGCCCATCTGTGCGAGCAGCTTGCGCGCCACCCATTGCTGCATCTCCGGATTGCGGTCACCGAAGGCATCGCCGGCCGGCAGCTCGAAAGTGGCGTGCGCGCCTTCCTGCATGCCGATCAGGCGCTGCTCGACCGCGGGCGAAAGTTCGCCCGTGCCCAGGGACAGCGTGGCGGGCTTGTCCTGGAAGGTATTGATGATGTCGCCCGCAGGTCCGGCGAGCCGGTAATGCAGGGTGAGGAAGGAACCGGCCGTGACGACGGGGGCGGTGGAGGTCGAAGACAAAATGAAGAGTCCCGATAGACTGGGGCCCATATTTTAGGGAGTGGGGCTTGAACCCCGAATCGCCATGTCTTTCAAGGACCTGATCGAAGAAGCGCGGCCGCGCGAGAAACTCATGGGACTCGGCGCCGGCGCGCTGGGCGACGCGGAACTGGTGGCGCTCCTCCTGCGCACCGGCCTCCCCGGAAAGAACGTGCTGCAGCTCTCCCAGGAGCTGCTTGACGACTTCGGAGGCCTCGCCGGCCTGCTCAACGCGGGGCTCGACGATCTCAAGCGCGTCAAGGGACTGGGCGGCACCGCCAAGCGCGCCGAGCTGGCGGCGGTCCTCGAACTCGCGCGGCGCGTGCTGGCCGAACGCCTGAAGGAGCGCGCGGTCTTCGATTCGCCGGAGGCGGTCAAGCAGTACCTGCAGCTCCACCTGGCCGCAAGGCCCTACAAGGTCTTCGCCGCCCTCTTCCTGGACGCCCGGCATCGCCTGGTCGCGATGGAAGAGCTTTTTCGTGGCACGCTCACGCAAACCAGCGTCTATCCGCGCGAAGTCGTCAGCCGGGCCCTGCACCACCACGCCGCGGCCGTCGTGCTGGCGCACAACCATCCGAGCGGCTGCGTCGAGCCGTCGCGAGCGGACGAAACGCTCACCCAGACGCTCAAGGCGGCCCTGGCGCTCATCGACATCCGGGTGCTGGACCATGTGATCGTGGCCAAGGGCGGCGCCCTTTCGATGGCCGAACACGGCCTCGTCTGATCACCGACATGTAACCTGATGAAATAGCCCGAGCCCGGCTGCATCGACAATAGCCGCTGATCGCCCACCCTCATGCCCGCCAAACCCAACAATCTCAAGAGCCTTGCCGACCTGAAGCAGGTGCAGCGCTCGCTCGCAGAACAGCGCGAGCGCGAAGCAGTCGAGGCCGCGGCGCAAGCAGCTGCGCAGAAGAAGCACCTGGCCGACCAAGACCTCTTCTCCCGTGCGATCGGCGCCACGAAGCCCTTGCGGCAAAAGGCCTCGGTGCCGCTGGCCCCCGAGCCGCCGGCGCCGATCCCTGTGCAGCAGCAACTCGACGAGCAACGCGTGATGCGCGAATCCCTGTCCGACGAGTTCGACGTGAGCACGCTGCTCGACACCGACGATGCGATGAGCTTCCGCCGCCCCGGCATCAATACCGATGTGACGCGTAAGCTGCGTGCGGGCGAGTGGTCGATCCAACGCGAAATCGACCTGCACGGCATGCGCAGCGACGAAGCGCGCGACGCGCTCGGCGCCTTCATCCGCGACGCCTACAAGCAGGGCTTGCGCTGCGTGCGCGTGGTGCACGGCAAGGGCCTGGGCTCGCCCGGCAAGCAGCCGGTGCTCAAGGCCAAGGTGCAGCGCTGGCTGATCCAGAAAAACGAAACGCTGGCCTTCGTGCAGGCCAAGCCGGCCGAGGGTGGTGCGGGCGCGCTGGTGGTTCTGTTGGCGCCGTCGCGGCGCTGATCAGGCTCGGACGACTCACTCGCCGCGATTGCGCATCCAGTCAGCCGTCTGGAAGAAAGATCCGCGCAGCCGTTCACGCAGACCTTCCGGCACGCCGGTTTCACCCATCGCCTGATCCATGCACGCGAGCCATTGGTCGCGTTCCTTGATGCCGATGGTGTGGCCGCCGATGCTCTGCGGCAGATGGCGCGCGCGCAGCATCGGGTGGCCGAAGCGGTCGGTGTAGTGCTGCGGGCCGCCGAGCCAGCCGCACAGGAACCAGAAAAGGCGTTGCCGCGCGTTGTCCAGCGTCGAGCCATGCACGGCGCGCAATTGCGCGTAGGCCGGTTCGAGGTCCATGAGGTCGTAGAAGCGCTCGACCAGGGCGTGGACCTTGTCTTCACCGCCGATCCATTCGAAGGGCGTGTCGAAAGGTGGTTTGTCCTGAATTTGCATGGATGACATTGTCTCCAGGACTTGCGGCACCATCGGGGCATGCATGATTTGACCCCACCCTCTCCCGGCAGCGATGCCCTCCCCGTCATCGACGTTTCGGCGCTGGTGGCCGGCGGCCCGGGACGCGACGACGTGGCCGCACGGATTGGCGCCGCTTGCCGCGCGCACGGCTTTTTCTACATCAGGGGCCATGGCGTTGATAAGGCTCTGGTGGAGCGTCTCGAAGACCTGAGCCGCCGATTCTTCGCGCTCGACGAGGCCACCAAGATGCGATGGCGGATGGCGCTGGGCGGACGCGCATGGCGTGGCTATTTCCCGCTGGCCGGCGAGTTGACCTCGGGCCGGCCCGACTGGAAGGAAGGCCTCTACCTCGGCACCGAACTGTCCGAAGCGCATCCGCTCGTGCGAGCCCGCACGCCCGTGCATGGGCCCAATCTCTTTCCCGGCATCGAAGGATTCCGCGACACGGTGCTCGCCTACATCGACGCAGTTGCGCGGCTGGGCCATCGCTTGATGGAAGGCATCGCCCTGAGCCTCGGCTTGCCGGCCACGTACTTTGCCGAGCGCTACACGGCCGATCCGCTGATCCTGTTCCGCATCTTCAACTACCCGACCCAGTCGGTGCCCGAGGGCATGGACGTGCACTGGGGTGTCGGCGAGCACACGGATTACGGCCTGCTCACCATCCTCCACCAGGACGATGTAGGTGGCCTGCAGGTGCGCACTCCGGGTGGATGGATCGAAGCGGCGCCGGTGCCGAATTCCTTCGTCTGCAACATCGGCGACATGCTCGACCGAATGACTGGCGGGCTCTACAAGTCGACGCCGCACCGCGTGACGCGCAATACCTCGGGTCGCGATCGGTTGTCTTTCCCCCTCTTCTTCGACCCTCACTTCGAGGCGCGGGTGCAACGTATCGAAGGGCTTGCCGGTGCTGACGCGCAGGACGACAGCGCTGCGCGCTGGGACCGGGCGAATGTGCATGCCTTCAATGGCAAGTACGGCGACTACTTGCTGGCGAAAGTGTCCAAGGTGTTTCCGCAGCTTCGGGATGAAGTGCTTTAGAGCGTTGTCTTGGTGAGGGGTGCTTTCTTCGGGGCGCCACTCTGCGACTCCGCACCTTGAGCAAGCCACGCCTCGCGAGTCAACCGATAGAGCTTGTGCGGACGAAGCGGATGACCCACAGCAATGGCCGGATGTTCAAACGTCCCATCAGCAACCATCCCCAACCGCTTCATGACCGCCTCCGAGGGCAGATTGGGCACGGCAGTGAACGCAACGATCTCCGACAGCGCAAGCCTCTCGAAGCCCACTCGCAGGGCACCGCGCGCAGCCTCGGTCGCGTAACCCCTACCCCAGTAGGCACGCGCCAGCCGCCAGCCGATCTCGACGCACGGCGAGCACGGCAAATCGGGCCTCGGCACGCTCAGTCCCGTGAAGCCGATGGGCGTTTCGCTCGCGCGCTCTTCGACGACCCAGAATCCCCAGCCTCTTTCCTCGATGCCCTGCGCACAACGGTCTGCCACCGCATCGCTCTCGGCGCGCGAAAGCGGTTCGGGGAAAAACTCCATCACACGCGGATCGGCGTTCAACTGCGCGAAGGGCTCCCGATCAGTGCTGCGCCACTGGCGCAGATGCAAGCGCTCGGTGTCGAACTCGATGCAACCGTCCATCGGCATGACCGCCTATTCCGCCGCCTGCCGCAGCGTCGCCACCACGGGTCGGCGCAATACCTCGCGCAGACCCCACCAGCCGGCAGCGAGCGCCAGGACAGCACCTGCCAGGGCACCCGCAATAGGCACGAGTGGCGATGCGGTCCACGTGAAGTCAAACACGAAGCGTGCGAGCGCCCAGCCGATGACCGAGGCCACGATGCTTGCCAGAAAGCCCGCCAGCATTCCGACCCCCACCAGCTCCGCGCGCTGCACCTGCCGCAGCAGGCTCGCCCGCGCACCCACAGCGCGCATCACCGCGAACTCGCGGGCGCGCTCCTCGCGCGTGGCCGTGACGGCCGCGAACAGCACGACCAGCCCCGCCGCCAGCGTGAAGCCGAACAGGAACTCCACCGCACGGATCACTTGGTCGAGCACGCGCTGCACCTGCCCGATCGTCGCGCTCATGTCGACGTTGGTCACGTTCGGATAAGTGCGCACCAGCGCGTTGTCGAAGCCCTTCACATCGGGCGCACGGAACGCGCCCATATACGTGACGGGCACGTCGGCCAGCGAGGCCACCGTGTACATCACGAAGAAGTTCGCATGCATCGAGCCCCAGTCGACCTTGCGCAGCGACGTGATGCGCGCGTCGTTCTGCATGCCGCCGATGTCGAAGCGCAGCGTGTCGCCCAGCTTCAGGCCCAGCGTCTCGGCGAGACCTACCTCGACGCTCACCTCGCCTGAGGCCCCCGGCTTCCAGGCACCGGCAGTGACGACATTGTGTGCCGGTGCGTCCACGCTGTTGCTGAGGTTGAACTCGCGATCGACGAGCCGCTTGGCGCGATCGTCGGTGTAGTCGTCGGGCGACACCGGCTTGTCGTTGATGGCGACCAGACGGCCGCGAATCATGGGGTACCAGTCGAACTTGCGCACGCCGTTGTCGCGCAGCGTCTTCTGGAACACGTCGCTCTGGTCCGGCATCACGTTGATCACGAAGCGGTTCGGCGCATCCGGCGGCGTGGCCTTGCGCCAGCTCGACACGAGGTCCGTGCGCAGCAGCACCAGCAGGATCAGCGCGAGCAGACCCACGGCCAGCGCGCTGACCTGCACTACTGCATACGCAGGCCTTGCCGAGATCTGGCGCGTGGCCAGCACCAGCCAGCGCGGCGCCGTCGTCTCGTTGACGCTGCAGCGCAGCAGGATCACGGCGATCCAACTCAACAATGCGAACACGGCCACGGCCGCTGCGAAGCCGCCGACGGCGATGAGCCCCAGCTTCAGGTCGCTGCTGGCCGCCACCAGCAAGGCGGCAAAGCCTGCGACGCCCAGCCCGAGCACGGCGATCGACGCGGGCTTCAAGTTGCCCACGTCGCGGCGGATCACGCGCAGCGGCGGCACGCGCGCGAGTTGCAGCACCGGCGGCAAGCCAAAGGCGAACAACAGCGTGAGCCCCACGCCGAAGCCGAACATGACCGGCCAGAGCGTCGGCGCGGGCAGCGCGCTTTGCACCAGTCCCGCGAGCAGCACCACGAACGCGTAGTGCACGCCGAACCCGATCGCCACGCCCAGCGCGCTGGCGATCACGCCGATCACCGCGAATTCGAAGGCGTAGGCGCCGGCGATGGTGCGCTGGCTCTGGCCGAGCACGCGCAGCATGGCGCAATCGTCGAGGTGGCTGGCGGCGAAACCACGCGCGGCCAGTGCGACGGCCACGGCCGAAAGCAATGCAGCGAGCAGCGCGACGAGGTTGAGGAACTTCTCCGCGCGATCCAGCGTCTGGCGCATCTCGGGCCGGCCGCTCTCGAAGGAATCGAGCCGCGCGCCGCGCACCTCGCCCTTCTTGATCGTCGCTTCGGCCCAGTCGCTGAAGCGCTTCACCGCGGCAGGTTCACCGGCCACCGCGAATCGGTAACTCACGCGGCTCGCCGGCTGCACGAGGCCGGTGCGCGGCACGTCGGCCTGATTGAGCATGACGCGCGGCGCGAAGCTCATGAAGCCGGCGCCGCGGTCGGGTTCGAGCGTGATCACGCGCGCGATGCGCAGGCCGGCATCGCCCAGCAGCAGCGTGTCACCCACTTTGAGCGAGAGCGAGTCCAGCAGCGAGGCGTCGACCCAGGCCTCGCCGGGCGTGGGCACGTCGCGGGTGATCTGACCCGGGGCGGCCGGATCGATGCCCACCTGCAGGTTGCCTCGCAGCGGGTAGCCGGCCGTGACGGCCTTCAGGGCCACCAGCTTGCTCGCGCCGCCCTGCGCCTCGTCGGCACGCGCCATGGTTGGAAATCCGTAGGTACTCGCGCCGTCCAGACCCAGGGCGCGCGCGCGCTCCACGAAGACAGCCGGCGTCGGGTTGTCGGTCGCGAGGACCGCATCTCCGCCCAGCAACTGGCGCGCGTCGCGCTGCAAGCCTCCCTTGAGCCGGTCGGCGAAGAAGCCCACGGCCGTGAGCGCCGCCACCGCCAGCAGCACCGCAACGATCAGGAGACGAAGCTCGCCCGCGCGAAGATCGCGCCAGAGCGTGCGCCAGCCAAGGCGAAGGAAAGCATTCATGGGGCGTGACGATAGCCGAGCGGCCACCGCCCGCCAAACCGAAGGTTTTAGGCAGTGGTCGCCGGCCGAGCACCCGCCAGCTCGGGCTGCAGCACGAGCCGGTCCACACCGGCATAGCAGATGAAGCGCCGGTTGGTCGCCCGCCCGATCGCGCAAAGGCCCACGCGCGTGGCGACCTCGTGGCCCATTTGAGTCATGCCGCTGCGCGACACGACGATGGCCACGCCCATCTGCGCCGATTTGATGACCATCTCGCTGGTCAGGCGGCCGGTGGTGTAGAACACGCGCCCGCCGGCCAGTTGGCTCGCCGGCTGCATCGCGATCCAGCCGGCGATGGTGTCGATGGCGTTGTGTCGGCCCACGTCCTCGATGAAGCACTGCATCTGCACCTCGTCGCCGTCGTCGCCGTCGTCGCGAAGCGTGAAGAGCGCACAGCCATGCACCGAGCCGGCCGACTTGTAAGTGCTCTCCTGGAGGCGGATCGCGTTCACCAGCGAATAGAGCTGCGCCTGCGTCATGCGCGTATCGGGCAACTGGAGGCGATCGATGCCGGCCATGAGTTCGCCGAACACGCTGCCTTGGCCGCAGCCGGTGGTGACCACCTTCTTCGCGGTGCGTTCCTCGATGCGATCGATGCCCGCGTGCGTCCTGACGGCAGCCGCGCCGACCTCCCAGTCGACGGTGATGGATTCGACGTCCGCGGCCGAATCTATGAGGCGCTGGTTCAGCAGGTAGCCGAGCACCAGCAGTTCGGGTTGCGCGCCCAGCGTCATCAGCGTGACGAGCTCGCGGCGGTCGACGTAGACCGTCAGATCGCGTTCGGCAGGAATGGAGACGACACCCGGTTCGCCATGCTCATCGACGATCTCGACCTCACGCGTGAGCGGCGCCTGGGCCTGCGTCAGGCGAGGCAGCCTCACTTCTTGGGCGCTGGATTCGTCTCGGCCGAAGTCTGGTTGGAGCTCGGCGGCGAAGCGGCGGTCGTCGCGGGCGAATGGGCGCCCGAGGCTTCGATAGGCCTCACTTCAGCGGGCGGCGCAAAGGCGAAGGGGCCAGGATCTGTGCAAGGCGGCGTCGGCGTAGCGGTCGGCACGGGCTTGCCGGCTGCGGCCAGGCCTTCACGGACATGGTTCGCCACCCGGGTCTGCGCCTGGCACAGTTGGTAAGCGTCGACCTTGGTGGTCCAAGCCGTCTTGGCAGCGGCCTCGGCCGCCTTGAGCTTGGCTTCGGGCGAGGCGGCCGGTGCAGGGAGCTTGGCCACGGCGGCGGATGCGACAGCCATGCCGAGCAAGAGACCGCAGAGGTTCAGAGTTTTCTTCATGAGGGATTTCCTTCAACCCGGACGCCCTGCACCGCCGCAGGGTCGCGGGCCTGAGCGCTGCGCTGCGCCGGGATCTTGCCGGCCGCAATGTCGTCGTACCAGAGCGGATGATGCTCCTTGGCCCAGGTCTCGTCGACATTGCCTTCGCGCATGGCCTTGTACGCGCCCTTCATGCCGAGCGTGCCGATGTAGATGTGGCCCAGGATCAAGGCCATCATGCACAGCGTGGCGACGGCGTGGATCATGTGCGCGATCTGCATCTCGCCGCGCGTGTAGACGAAGCCTGGGAGCAGCTTGTCGAGGAAGAGCCCCGACCCGATGACCAAGCTGCCGAGGAACAGAACGCCACCCCAGAACACCAGCTTCTCGCCCGCATTGAATCGATGCGACGGCGGCTCCTTGTCGCCACCGAACAGACCGCCGCCGTGCCTGAGCCAGGTCAGGTCATCCTTGCTGGGCCAGTTGCTGCGGATGAAGGTGAAGATCATGAAGATCGTCGTCACCACGAACAGCGGTCCCACAAAGTTGTGCACGGTCTTGAGCACGTAGGCCAGATAGCCGAATAGTGCACCGCCGAGGACCGGCAGCAGGAAGAACTTGCCGAAAGCCATCACGATGCCCGAGATCGCCAGCACGACGAAGGCGGTCGCGTTCGACCAGTGAGTGGCGCGCTCGAAGGGTGTGAAGCGCTCGATCTTGCGGCCGGTTTCCTGGCCATGCAGGCCGATCGGCCCGCGCGTGAAGTAGAAGATGGCCAGTGCGAGCAGCGTGACAAAAAGCAGAGCCGCACCGTACGGAATGATCCAGTTGTTCCGCACCTGGCGCCAAGCTTCGCCGGCGTTGGTGTAATGCGAGCCCGGATACTGGACGAAGCGCTGGATCAGGTTGCCCGCCTCGGGCGCCTCGCTGGCCGGAAGGCTGCTGAAGCCGGTGACGCCGCCACTCACCTGGCGCCACATCGGCGCGTTGTTGCCCGGCTGCACCCGTTGGCGCTCGCCATTGGTCTGGTTGAGGAAGTTCGGGTCGGCGCTGGCTTCCGGCCTGACGTCGAAAATGTTCTGGCTGCGGATGCCAGCCGCCGGCTGTGCGGCTGGGGCAGCTGCCGGCGCGGCGGGTGCGGCGGACGGGTCCGGCGTCTGTGCATTGGCGATGCCGCAGCCCAGTACCGCGACCATTGCCAGGGCGTTAAGCACTTTTCTCATGCAACCTCCGGGTCAGTTGATCCGGTTGTATTCGTTCTGGTTCTGGGCGCGCACCTTGAGGTGCTGCTCCCAGGACGCCCTGTCCCCCGGCTGCCAGCCGCTCGCCGTGAAAGCCGTTCCGGTGTTGGGCTGCGTGCCCGTGCCGGTCCAAGGGGCCGCGTCCAGCCGGACGCCATGGGCGTTCGTCTGCGGCTTCTCGCCGCAGGCGCCGAGGAACACCGCGACCGAGATCAGCGCCGCCGTTGCCAGCGCGCGCTTCATTTCGCGACTCCGTTGGTCGGCGTGCCGGCCGTTTGCGAGCCGTAGGCGGTGCCCCAGCCCCAGACTTCGGCGCCCTTGCCGCGATGAACCACGCGCGTGCGGAAGATGTCGGCGACGACGTCGCCATCGCCCGCGAGCAGCGCCTTGGTCGAGCACATCTCGGCGCAGGCCGGCAGCTTGCCCTCGGCCAGGCGATTGCGGCCGTACTTCTCGAACTCGGCCTGCGAGCCATTTTCTTCCGGGCCGCCGGCGCAGAAGGTGCACTTGTCCATCTTGCCGCGTGCACCAAAGGTGCCTTGCGACGGAAACTGCGGCGCGCCGAATGGGCAGGCGTACGAACAATAGCCGCAGCCGATGCACACGTCCTTGTCGTGCAGCACCACGCCTTCTTCAGTGCGATAGAAGCATTGCACCGGGCACACCGCCATGCAGGGCGCATCGGAACAATGCATGCAGGCCACGGAGATGGAGCGCTCACCCGGCACGCCGTCATTGAGCGTGACCACGCGGCGGCGGTTCACGCCCCACGGCACCTCGTTCTCGTTCTTGCAGGCCGTGACGCAGCCGTTGCATTCGATGCAGCGCTCGGAGTCGCAGACGAACTTCATTCTTGCCATACCAGACTCCTTATGCCTTCTCGACGTTGCAGACCGTCGTCTTTGTTTCTTGCATCATGGTGACGCTGTCATAGCCATATGTCGTGCCGGTGTTGATCGCCTCGCCGCGCACGATCGGGTTCGCACCCTTGGGGTAGTACGCCAGCATGTCCGCCCCCTGCCAGTGGCCGGAGAAGTGGAAGGGCATGAACACCGTGTCGGGGCCGACGCGCTCGGTCACCAGGGCCTGCACGTTGAGCCGCGCACCGGTCGGCGTGTGGACCCAGGCGCGCTCGCCGTTGCGGATGCCCTTCTCGGCGGCCACCCGCGGGTTGATTTCGATGAACATCTGCTGCTGCAGCTCCGCGAGCCATGGGTTGGAGCGCGTTTCCTCGCCACCGCCCTCGTACTCGACCAGACGGCCGGAGGTCATGATGTACGGGAACTTTTCCGCGATCTTGTCCGCGATGTTGCGCTGCTGCACGCTCTTGTACAGCGTGGGCAGGCGCCAGAAGGCCATCTTGTCGTCGTGCGTCGGGTACTTCGCCGCCAGGTCCGGCCGCGTGCCATAGAGCGGCTCGCGGTGCTGCGGAATCGCGTCGGGGAAGTTCCACACCAATGCACGCGCCTTGGCGTTGCCGAAAGGATGGCAACCGTGGTTCTTCATGAACACGCGGATCATGCCGCCCGAGCTGTCGGTCTTCCAGTTCTTGCCTTCGGCCTTGGGCTTCTCGGCCTCGGTAAGTTCGTCCCACCAGCCGAGCTTCTTGAGCAGCAGGTGGTCGAGTTCCGGGTAGCCGGTCGTGATGGCAGCGCCGAGCGAATGCGATCCGTCCTCGGCCAGCAGGTTCTTGCCGTTGCGCTCCACGCCGAAATTCGCGCGGAAGTTGCCGCCGCCGTCCATGACGTGTTTCGACGTGTCGTACAGGTTCGGCGAACCCGGATGCTTCAGCTCCGGCGTGCCGTAGCAGGGCCACGGCAGTCCGAAGTAGTCGCCCGTGATGTCGTAGCCATTGACCTTGTCCTTGATCGATCCCTTGGCCTTGAGCGTGCGCACGTCGAACGCCGCCATGTTGCGCATGTGCGCCTGCAGGCGTTCGGGACTCTGGCCGGTGTAGCCGATGGCCCAGCAGCTCTTGTTGATCTCGCGCAGGATGTCCTCGGGCACGGGCTCGTCCATGCCCTTGACCTTCTGCATCTTGTAGTTCTTGCTCAGTTCCTTGCCGAAGCCGAGGCGGTCGGCGAACTGCTGCATGATCATGTGGTCGCTGCGGCTTTCCCACAGCGGCTCGATGACCTTCTCGCGCCACTGGAGCGAGCGGTTCGAGGCAGTGACGGAGCCGCTGGTCTCGAACTGCGTGCAGGCCGGCAGAAGGTAGACCGCGCGGTTGGGGTTCTGGTCCTCGGGCCTGCCGGGCATCGCGGCCATGGCCGCAGTCGCCGACGGGTACGGGTCGACGACCACCAGCAGGTCGAGCTTGTCCATCGCCCGCTTCATCTCGAGACCACGGGTCTGCGAGTTCGGTGCATGACCCCAATAGAACACGCCGCGCAGGTTCGAGTCCTGGTCGATCAGTTCGTTCTTCTCGAGCACGCCGTCGATCCAGCGCGACACGGTGATGCCGGGCTTGCTCATCATCGCGGGCGAGGCGTAGCGGCTCTTGATCCACTCGAAGTCCACACCCCAGGCCGCAGCGAAGTGCTTCCACGATCCTTCGACCAGCCCGTAGTAGCCGGGCAGCGAGTCGGGGTTCGGGCCCACGTCGGTGGCGCCCTGCACGTTGTCGTGGCCGCGGAAGATGTTGGTGCCGCCGCCCGACCTGCCGACGTTGCCCAGCGCGAGTTGCAGGATGCACGAGGCGCGCACGATGGCGTTGCCGATCGTGTGCTGCGTCTGGCCCATGCACCAGACGATGGTGCCGGGTCGGTTCTCGTTGAGCCAGGTCGCGACCTTGAGGACCTGCGCCTCATTCACGCCGCAAGCTTCCTCGACCTTGTCTGGCGTCCACTTCGCCATCACGTCGGCGCGCACTTCGTCCATGCCGAAGACGCGGTCGTTGATGTACTTCTTGTCTTCCCAGCCGTTCTTGAAGATGTGGTACAGCACGCCGAAGAGGAAGGGAATGTCCGATCCCGAGCGGATGCGCACGTACTCGTCGGCCTTGGCCGCCGTGCGCGTGAAGCGCGGATCGACCACGATCATCTTGCAGCCGTTTTCCTTGGCATGCAGCATGTGCAGCATGCTCACCGGATGGGCCTCGGCCGCGTTCGAGCCGATGTACAGCGCGACTTTCGCACTGCGCATGTCGTTGTACGAATTGGTCATGGCGCCGTAGCCCCATGTATTCGCCACGCCTGCGACGGTGGTCGAGTGACAGATGCGTGCCTGGTGGTCGCAGTTGTTGCTGCCGAAGAAGCTCACGAACTTGCGCATCAGATAGGACTGCTCGTTGCTGTGCTTGCTGGAGCCGATCCAGTAGACCGAGTCGGGCCCGCTGGCCTTCGACAGCTCCTTGAGCTTGGCCGTGATCTCGTCGAGCGCGGTGTCCCAGCTGATGCGCTCGTACTTGCCGTTGACCAGCTTCATCGGATAGCGCAGGCGGTATTCGCCGTGGCCGTGTTCGCGCAGCGCCGCGCCCTTGGCGCAGTGCGCGCCAAGGTTGATCGGCGAATCGAACACCGGCTCCTGCCGGACCCACACGCCGTTCTCGACGATGGCATCCGATGCGCAGCCGACGGAGCAGTGCGAGCAGATGGTGCGCCGGACCTCGACCTTGCCGGCGCCGACGGCGGTCGGCCGGCCTTCGGCGGCGTTGGACTTGCGGATCAGCGTGAGTTGGCCGGCCGCGAGGCCGACGCCGACACCCAGGCCGGAGCGGCGCAGGAAGGAGCGCCGGTCCATGGTCGGCAGTGCGTTGGAAAGGCCGCGCCGCAGGCTGTGGACAAAGGGCGACGTGGAGGGAGAAGCGCCGTCACGCGTGGCGCCAGACGCTTTCTTGGTCAGTAGCATCGTGTGTTGCCTCGTTTTTTCAGGCCGACGTGGTCTTGTAGTAGCGCTTGACGTGTTCGCTCAGCGAGTAGCCGCCGCCCTTCTCGGGCGGAGGCTTGAGTTCGGGTGCTGCCGGGGCGGCTGGCGCCTCGACGACCTTGGGCAGCACCGTGACGGCTGCTGCGGCGGCGCCGACCGTGGCGGCGCCGATGAAGAATCCCCGGCGGGATGCCGGCTGAGGGCCGGCGGAATGGCTGTCCTGCATGACTGCTCCAGGAGTGGCTTAGGCTGAACGAG
This sequence comes from Variovorax sp. J22R115, assembly GCF_030317005.1. Lineage (NCBI taxonomy): Bacteria > Pseudomonadati > Pseudomonadota > Betaproteobacteria > Burkholderiales > Comamonadaceae > Variovorax > Variovorax sp. J22R115. Next base: position 17,671 of record NZ_JASZYM010000013.1, read on the forward strand.
ATATGAAACCAGTTACATACGTTTGGATACTAGTCGAGACCCTAACAAGTGCTATCCCGAATACCCCTCGATATCAGTCCAGCATGTCGAAGCCTTGGCTCTCGACCTCCGCAAAAGCGCGGGTAAACCCTGCCAGCGCGGCATAGAAGCGGGCTCTGGGGTGCTGCGACACGGCGTCGCACAAGGCTGGCAGCCATGACTGGACATGGGTCGAGAAGAAGGCCCGTTGCCGGGTCAGGTTCGCCACCGCCACGTCTTCTCCGGCGATGAGATAGCGCATGACTTCGCAAAGACAGGAAATGTGATCTTCCGTTTCGGGAATCGACACGTCCCGTGCAAGACCGATCTGATCCAGATCGTTGCGCAGATGTGCCAGTGGCTTGTCGTTGAGGAAGCCGCTCAGATAGTGCGAGCCAAAAAGATAGACCTCCGGCTTGCCGATGCCGCCGAAAAGCGTGTCGTATTCGTCGCGCGCCGCGGCCGCATCGATGCCGCGCGCGGCGCCGACAAGCTGCCGCCAGGGCTCTTCCAAAAATGCGCCGGCGGCGGGCGCTTCGGTCGGCGCGACCTGGAAGGCCTCGAGCAACTCCGCGTCGGGCGCGGCGTACCAGAGGCGCGCCAGCAATCCATAGAGTTCGGCGCGTGCGATCTCTTCGTCAAGGGCCGAGGTAACCGGGAAACTCTCGCTCATAGCTGTGTGATCTTCATTTCGTTCTGCGCGCTGTACAGGTCGATGACCCGGCAATCGCTGCACATCTTCAAACGCTCCAGCGCCTCGCCCTGGAACATGGCGTGACCGGCCAGCTTGCCGAGCATGGCCTCGATCGCCTTCTGGGTGCCGAAGGGCTTCGAGCAACGGATGCAGGACCAGGGCTTGGCCTCGTTCAGCACGACCGGTTGCTTGCGCTCCGGCGATACCAGCAGGCGCGGCACCAGCGAGATCGCGTTTTCGGGACAGGTGGTTTCGCACAGCCCGCACTGCACGCAATTCTTTTCGACGAAGCGAAGCTGCGGCGCGTTCTGGTTGTCCTGCAGCGCGCTCGCGGGGCAGGCGCTGACGCAGGCGAGGCACAGGGTGCACTTGTCCTTGTCCACCGCGATGGCGCCGAAGGGCGAGCCTTGCGGCAAGGGGATCGCGACCCGCTCGGCAGCGGGTGTGTTCAGCGTCGGCGATTCGTCCACCAGGTGATCGAGCGCGAGTTCGAGCGTGCTGCGCTTCTCGGCGCCGACGGCATAGCGGGCTGCCTTCGCGGGCACCTGCTGCCGGGTGCCGCGCAGCGCGGCGAGTGCACTGTCGAGCGTCGCCACTGAATCGGCTTCGATGAGTTTGAAATGCGTGCCCGTGTAGCCGAGTCCGAGCAGCAGCGTCTGCGCGATCTCCATCTGCTCCTTGAGCGCGGCGACGTACTGCGGCGCTTCATCCCCCGTGCTCAACACGACCACCTGCGAAGCGCCGAACGCCACGGCGCTGAGCCACAGGTCGATGCCAGTGCTCGCGGCGTGGAAGAGGCCGACGGGAATCACGTTCCCCGGCACGCCCTGCGCCTTGCCGAGTTGGGCCTGGCGCCCGAGCTGCTCCACCAGGGCCTGCCCGGCTTCCTGGCTATGCAGCAGCAGTGCGGCATCGCGACCGCCGACGCCCGCGTAGGTGGACAGCAACGTGCGCAGCTTGAGGCCCTGGTCGGGCGCGCGCGGATAGGTGTAGCCCAGTGCGCCGGTCGGGCACACGGTGGTGCAGGCGCCGCAGCCGACGCAGAGGTTCGGGTTGACGACGATGCGCTGACGTTCCTTGTCGCTCGACACCGCATGGGCGGAGCAGACCTCGATGCAGGCATTGCAGCCGACGACCTCGTTGCGGCTGTGCGCGCAGAGCTTCTGCTTGTAGTCGAAGAACTTCGGCTTCTCGAACTCGCCGACCATCTCGCGCAGGCGCAGCAACGTCTGCAACCCCTCCGCATGCGCCATACCGCCGGGCAGATGGAAGTAGCCCTGCGGCGGCGCGTGCCAGTCGATGACCGGCGTGGCACCGAGGTCGAGCACGAGGTCGAAAGCGCCATCGAGTTGTTCGGGCGCGCGGCCGAAATTGATGGCGCCGGCCACGGTGCAAGCGCGCTCGCAATCGCGGTGCGAAGTGCACCTGGCGTTGTCGATCTGGTAGTCGAGGCCGATGGCCTGCTCGGGGCACGCGGCCACGCAGGCGTTGCAGCGGGTGCAGAGGTCGAGGTCGATCCCGTTGTCGCGGGTCCAGTTCAGCTTGAATGCGCCGAGCCATCCCGCGAGTGAATCGATCCGCCCCGCGGCCACGGGCCAGCGGCGTTCCTGCGCGCCGCCCAGTTCGCCCGGGCCTTGCGAAAAGATCGTCACGTCGAGGGTATCGGCCACCAGGACCGCGGCCTTCTCCGCCGCGTCCAGCGCGCCGATGATCAACAACCGCCCCTGACTCGCGTAGCTCACCGTCGCGACGGGGTCCGGATCGGGGAGGCTGGCGGCAGCGAGCAGCGCCGCGATCTTCGGCATGGCGCTCTTCGCATCGCGGCTCCAGCCACCGGTCTCTCGGATGTTGACGAAACGGATCGGCGACGTGGCCTCGGGCGTCTGCCCGGCCAGTTCGCCGAACAGGCGCTTCTCCTGCGTACAGGCGACCACCACGTCGTCGCCGGATTGAATGGCACGCTGGAACGAAGCCGCCTCGCGGCGGCACAGCGCGGAATGAAGGGGCAGTGTTTCAGCCAGCGCCGTCCCGAGCGTCTTCGGCTCGAGGGGCATCGTCTTGTTGCAGTCGCAGATCAGCGTGGTGGTCATCAGGTTCTTGGCTGGCAGGTTGCGCATCGGCAACCGGCGGCCTGGGAAGGGGCTCGGGATCGCTCGACTGTGCCACGCCCGGCAAGCCATCATCCCTAGGGGTTTCTTCAGGCGTTGCGGGCTTTTCGGGCTCTTCGTCGAAGAGATTCAGGAATTTCGCGCTCGCCATCTGGCGCAGCACGCTCTCGGGCAGGGGCGACGGCTTGGAATAGTCGTCGATGTAGGTGTCCAGGCCGTCCATCACGTTGAAGTGAGGATCGGCAAACAGCTTCTTGAAAGCGGCGTTCTTGACCTCCGGCGCGACGCCTTTTGCCACGAAAGGCTTGAAATCCGAATCGATGGTCAATGCCTCTGCATCGTCCAGGGTGAGTGGCGGCGGCTCGGGCGGGAGATCGGCCGAAGGCGCCGATACCTGCACCGCCTGGACGGACACGGGCGTCGCGGCCGCCGGTGAAGCATCGGGTCCGGATTCCGGCTTCGGATCCTCCGGCACCTCCCCGACACGCACCTGCTGCTTGCGCCGCGACCAGCGGTCGAAGAACCCTTCAGACATCGCCCGCTCCCCGGCCACGCTTCTTCTCGGTCGACACGCTGGCCGCATTGCCGAATCGGTCCACGAGCGGCCGGAAACTTTCGGGCCGCTTGCGCCGTTTGGGTTCGACCAGGTAGTGCTCCTGCACGAAGGTACGGAGCCAATCGACGACCTCCTGGGGTGCCGGCACCTGCTCGACGGTTTCCTGCGCATCGAGCCAGCGCCCGGCTTCGTAATAGCTGAGGGTCACGACCACTGGCCGCGGGATCGGTTCGGGCGCGAGGGTCGCTTCCTCCTCCATGCGCCAGAGCACGAACCAGCACGGCGCCGGGGCAGTGGCATTGAGGTGGTAGCCCTCGGCCTCGTCGCGGAAGAGCTCGACCTTGAAGCCGGGATGCAGCCAGCGCTGCTCCCCGTCGTGGTCTTCCAGGAGGCGCGGCTGCTCGCCGAAGCCGGGTTTATCCGGCAGCACGGCGTCAAGCGTCCAGCGCCACGGTTGCCAGTGGCTCGACGGGCCGTGCAGCCGATCGCGCCGCATCACGACCGCGACGTCGAGTGCCGCCGGCCGGGAGCTTGCGACGGGGGTTTCGGGAATCTCCATAGTCCGGACGATAGCCGATGCGAAAACGTCGCCCGCCGGCGCGGGATTGGGCTCAAAGGGTTTCTAAATGTTAATTGAAGTATTACTTTTGTGACAAAAGTCGGCCACAAAGAGAAACCATAGTTCTCATTTCCGAGGATTCACGTCGTTGTGCGTTTCAATCAAGCCATTCCAACGAAGAGGCCCCGCATGAGCTACTACGAGAACGATGACGGACTTGCCGCCCTCGAGGTGAAGGTGTCCGACCTGCTCATCGCGACGCCGGATTCGTGCGACCCGCTGCTCGAACCGGCGGTCCACCAGGTCCTGAAGCTATTGCGCGACCAGCACGCCATGGAGGCTGCATTTGCCTGCGAAGTCAACGACGGGCAGCGCGTGTCGCACCGCATGCAGACCTCGCACCGCGCCCAGTTCATCGATGAGCAGGCCGAGCCGTTGGAACTGGCTTTTTGCAAACAGGTGTTGAGCGCACGCGTTCCGTCGGGCTGCTACCTCAGCGCGCCCGTGGTGCTTGCCAGCGGGGCGATGTATGGCACCTTTTATTCCTCCAGTTTCAATCCGGATCCAGGCGTCGAGGCGCGAGACCTCAAGAAGCTCGAGATGGCGGCGCAGTTGGCCGCCCGGCTGATCGACGAGCGCCGCCCGCGTGCCGCCGCGCCTGCTTCTGTTCCCGTTGCCGTGCCGGCGGCGCAACGCCAACCGGTCGCCGCCCAGTTCGCCTGAATCTCAACGCACGAAGGTGCGGCTGTCGAGTCCGATCCGGCCGCTCGGGAGTCTTCCCCTTCCGCTGTGCGCTTCCCTTTCCTCGAACTGCAGGAGGGCATCCGGCGCCGTCAACAAGCGCAGGGCTTCGACCGGCGGCAGTGTCCTGCTGCTGAAGAGAAAGCGCAGTTGGCAATCGCCGACAACGATCGCGTCGCCGTTGCGCAAGGTGTGCGCCCGCACCTTTTCATTGTTGACCCAGGTGCCGTTGCGGCTGCCCATGTCGGTCAGCATGAAGCCCTCGCCCGTCCACTGGATGGCGGCGTGATGCCGGCTCACCCGTTCACTGTCGATGCATACCCTGTTGCTGCCTGAGCGCCCGATGGTGGTGAGCGGCCCCGCGATGTTGACCTGCCGGACACTGGCGTGCCGGGCCAGGATGATCAGTCTTGGCATAAATAGCCATTCCTCTCGTTATTGGAATGGCATCGAGCTTAGGACGCGGGTCTCGTTTCGGAAGACGGAAACAGAAGGCTTAATCCATTCTTGTTCATCGCAGGGCCGGTAAGTTTCCGCACACCCGTCGCCTACCTCCCTGCCCGGGCGTTCAGTGGGTGACGCGGCCCCGCATCGACGCCGGATGGCCCGCAAGCCCGAAGGACTTGCCGGTGTTCACCAGCGTGTCGCCATCCACGCGCAGGATGGTGATGTCCTGGTCGATGAAATTGCCGACGTAGAGGTACTTGCCGTCCGCGCTGAATACCGCGCCTTCGGGCAGGCCGCGCACTTCGACTTCGTTGCCGCGCGTCACCTTCTTGCCGTCGATCTTGAGCGCGACCACCGAGCCGTTGCGGTTGTAGAAGTACGCGTTCTTGGCGGCATTGCTGCCACGCAGCAGGACGGCAACCGCGAACTTGCCGGTCGGGCTCACGGCCAGGCCCTCCGGGCCATCGCCGACCACCACCTTGTCGATGACACGCGGCGGCGTGGCCTCCAGGTCGATCACGCTCACGGTGTCGATCTGCCCGTCGGAGGCCCCCGAGTTGCCGTTGTCGGCGGTGAGCGCGAGCTTGCCGTCCGGCGTCACGTCGACGTTGTAGGGCCAAAGGCCCGCGGCGAGATCGACCTTGTTGTAGGTGACCTTCTCGCCGTTGACATCGAGCAGCGCAATCTTGTGGTTAGGGAACTTGGATGCCAGCGCACGCCGGCCGTCGGGCGTGAAGCGCACATGCGAGACCGACTCGCCGATCGCGACGGTGTCGATCAGCGTGACCTTCTGGCCCGCGATCCGCAGCACGCTGATCGAGTTGTCGGCGCGGTTTGCGACCAGGGCGAGCGTGCCCGCGGGGTTGATCGACAGCCCCGAGGGTTGCTTGCCCACGGCGACGGTGTCGATGAGCTTCGGCGGCGTGGCCGTGAGGTCGATGACGAACAGGCGGTTGTCGGGCACCTGCTTGCGCACGCCGTTTTCCTCGACCACGTTGACGGAGTTCGCGACCAGCGCCAGCTTCTCGTCGGCCGTGATGGCCAGGTTGGTCGGCGGCCCGGCGATGGTGTTGTCCAGCGGCAGCGTGACCAGCGAGCGCGGCGCGAGCGGGTCGGTGCCGATGTCGATCACCTGCAGGGTGTCGCGGCCCGGCGCGCCGAGGACCACGGCGCCTGCGTCGCTCCAGCTTTGCTTCTCGTCGTTGGCGACCAGCATCAGCTGGCGCGACCCGGCGGGCGTCGTGCTGCAGCCGGACAGGGTTGCCGCCGCGGACAGGGTGGCGAGTGCGAGCGCATGAAAGGCGCTAAGGCGTAGGCGCATGGGTGTCTCCGTTGTTGTTGTGCGCCGAGGGCCGGCTGCGGCGCCATCGTAGCGATCAGACCGGGTGCTGGCGACCCTTTTTCGGCAGGCGGCCCGGGCGCCCGGGCTCAGCCCCCGGTCTTGCCCCGTCCCTTGAAGCGCGATTCCAGGAAATCGAGCAGCGCACGCAGCGCCGCGCTGTTGTGGCGCCGCTGGAGGTATGCGGCCGAAAGCCACATGTCGCTGCGCACATAGTCCTGCAGCACCGGCACCAGTTCGCCGTGGTCGACGTGGGGCTGCACCAGCATTTCCGCCATGTAGATCACGCCGAAGCCTTGCATCGCGACCTGGATCAGCGGCGCGGACTCGGTGGCGTCCATGCGCGACTTCACCGGCACGTCGAAAGGCTTGCCGTCGACCTCGAAGCGCCACTGCGGATGCAGGCCGAGGCGCGACTGCGTCAGGGCATCGTGATTCGCGAGATCGCTCGGGTGCTCCGGCTTGCCATGCTTCTTCCAGTACACCGGCGACGCGCACACCACCAGACTGCGGCGCGCCAGCTTGCGCACGATCAGGTTCTCGTCCTCGATGGGGCCGAAGTGGAGCGCCAGGTCGATCGCCTCCTCCGCCATGTCGAGCGTCCGGTTGGTCAGGTGCAGGCTGATGCTGACGTCGGGATAGTGGCCCATGAACTCGCCGATCCACTTCGGCAGGTCGCCCTGCCCCGCCCCGAGGGGCGCTGAAATGCGCAGCCGCCCGGTCGGCCGGCTCGCATGCTCCTGCACCTCCGCCTGGGTGAGCTCGAACATCTCCATCATCGGCTTGCTGCGTTCGAGCAGCAGCGAGCCGGCATCGGTGAGGCTCACCGCCCGCGTCGAGCGGTTGAGAAGGCGCACGCCCAGCCGCGTCTCCAGCTCGGCGATGTACTTGCTCACCGTGGCCTTCGACACATCGAGCTTGATGGCGGCACGCGAAAAGCTGCCGTGCGAGGCGACTTCGCGGAAGGTCCTGATCAGGTCAAGGCTGTCCATGTCTGGGGCGCATTGTCCCCTGTCGTCGAGCCCGTCCCGTAGCCGACCTCCGCCGTCGGCGCGCCACCGCGAAGGATGCGCACCGCGCAGTACTTGAACTCCGGGATCTTCCCGAAGGGATCGAGCGCCGCATTGGTCATCAGGTTGGCCGCCGCCTCGTAGTACGCGAAAGGCACGAACACCGCGCCGTTCGGCGTGCCGTCGTCGCGCCGAACATGGATCGCCACCTCGCCGCGTCGCGACTGGATCGTGACCACGTCGCCCGGCTCCAGGCCCATGGCCTGCAGGTCGGCCTGGTTCATCGACGCCGTCGCGATCGGCTCCAGCGCATCGAGCACCGTGGCGCGACGCGTCATGCTGCCGGTGTGCCAGTGCTCCAGTTGCCGGCCAGTGATGAGCACGAACGGATACGCCGCATCGGGCCGCTCATCGGCCGGGATGATGTCGGCTGGCACGAGCTTCACGCGGCCGTCCGCGGTCGGGAAGCTTTCGATGAACACGGTCGGCTGGCCGGGGTCGTCCGCGCTCAGGCAGGGATAGGTCACGCTGGACTCGCGCTCCAGCCGGTCCCACGTGATCCCGCTGATGGCCGCATGCATGGCCTGGCGCATTTCCTCGTAGACCGCGGCGACACCGCATTCCTCGCCCTCGTAGTTCCACGGCAGGCCCATGCGCCGGGCGATCTCCTGGATGATCCAGAGATCGGGCTTCGCATCGCCCGGCGGGTTCAGCGCGCGCTTGCCAAGCTGCACCATGCGGTCCGTGTTGCTCACCGTGCCGGTCTTCTCGGGCCATGCGCTCGCAGGAAGCACCACGTCGGCCAGCCACGCGGTCTCGGTCATGAAGATGTCCTGCACGACCAGGTGCTCCAGGCTCGCCAGCGCATGGCGCGCGTGGTTCAGGTCCGGGTCGCTCATCGCCGGGTTCTCGCCCATGATGTACATGCCACGGATCTTGTGCGGATCGTCGTCCGGCGCCAGCGCCTTGTGCATGATCTCGACCACCGTGTAGCCGATCCTGTCATCGAGCGGCACGCCCCAGAACTTCTCGAACCACGCATGCGCACCCGCGTCGTCGACGCGCTGGTAGTTGGGGAACGCGATCGGGATCAGCCCCGCATCGCTCGCGCCCTGCACATTGTTCTGCCCGCGCAGCGGATGCAGGCCGGAGCCGGGCTTGCCGATCTGGCCGGTGACGGTGACCAGTGCGATCAGGCACCGCGCGTTGTCGGTGCCGTGCACGTGCTGGCTGATGCCCATGCCCCACAGCACCATGGCGCCCTTGGCGGTCGCGAAGGCGCGGGCCACCTCGCGCAAGGTCTCCGCCGGGATGCCGCAGATCGGCGCCATCGCCTCGGGGCTGTAGCCCTTGACGTTCTCGCGCAATGCCTCGAAGTTGCTGGCACGTTCACGGATGAAGGCCTCGTTCACCAACCCTTCGTCGATCACCGCATGGATGAGCGCATTGAGCATCGCGACATCGGTGTCGGCCTTGAACTGCAGGGTGCGCCACGCGTGCCTGCTGATGTCGGTGCGCCGCGGGTCGGCGAGCACGATCTTCGCGCCGCGCTTCGCGGCGTTTTTCATCCACGTGGCAGCCACTGGATGGTTCGCGGTCGGGTTAGAGCCGATGATGAAGATCAGCTCCGCGTGCTCTACGTCGTTGACCTGGTTGCTCACCGCGCCCGAGCCCACGCCTTCGAGCAGCGCCGCCACGCTCGACGCGTGGCACAAGCGCGTGCAGTGGTCGACGTTGTTGCTGCCGAAGCCGGTGCGCACCAGCTTCTGGAACAGGTAGGCCTCTTCGTTGCTGCCCTTGGCGGAGCCGAAGCCGGCGAGCGCCTTCTTGCCGTGCGTATCGCGCAGGCTCTTGAGCTTGCCGGCTGTCAACGCGAGCGCCTCTTCCCAGGTCGCTTCACGGAAGGCCCCGCTCCAGTCGCCGGGCCGCGGCGCATCGTCGAAGTGCTTGGGCACGCCGGGCTTTCGGATCAGCGGCTTGGTGAGCCGCTGCGCATGATGCGCGTAGTCGAAGCCGAAGCGGCCTTTCACGCAAAGCCGGCTGTGGTTGGCCGGGCCATCCCGGCCCTCGACGCTGACGATCTTCTCGTCCTTGACGTTGTAGGTGATCAGGCATCCCACACCGCAGAAGGGGCAGACCGAATCCACCTTGCGATCGACCAGTTGCGAACCGATGTGGCTCTTGGGCATGAGCGCGCCGGTCGGGCAGGCCTGCACGCATTCGCCGCAGGCCACGCAGGTGCTGTCGCCCATCGGATCGTCGAGGTCGAAGACGATCTTCGAGTCCCCGCCGCGCAGGGCGTAGCCGATGACATCGTTGACCTGCTCCTCGCGGCAGGCGCGCACGCAGCGATTGCACTGGATGCAGGCGTCGAGGTTGACCGCCATGGCCGGGTGCGAGACATCGGCAGCGGGCTGCTCGCGGCGCAGGGCCTTGAGCGCGGGGCGAACCTCGATGCCGAGGCGCTCGGCCCAGTCGCTGAGTTCACCGTGCTGGCCAGGCGCGTTGGGATGGGGATGCTCGGCCTCCGCCACCCCCGCATCGTTCCATTTGTATCCTGCATCCGGCATGTCCGACAGCAGCATCTCGACCACCATCTTCTGGCTCTTCACGGCGCGCTCGCTGGTGGCCTGAACTTCCATGCCGGACGTCACGGCGCGGCAGCAACTCGGCGCCAGCGTCCGCTCGCCTTTCACCTCGACCACGCAGGCGCGGCAGTTACCGTCGGGCCGTAGCCCGTCCTTGTAGCAAAGATGGGGGATGTCGATGCCGTGGCGTTGCGCGGCCCTCAGGATGGTCTCGCCCTCGATGGCTTCGACCCTGCGGCCGTCGAGCTGGAACTCGATCGTCTGCGGCAGCAGTTCCGCGAGCGTGGCGGGCGCGTTCATGCAATCTCCTGCGGGAAGTACTTCTGGATGCTGCGGATCGGATTCGGCGCCGCCTGTCCGAGCCCGCAGATGGAGGCATCGCCCATCACCTGCGCGAGATCCTCCAGCGTGGCGTTGTCCCACACGGGTGCCTGCATCAGCGCGGCGGCCTTGGCCGTGCCGACGCGGCAGGGCGTGCACTGGCCGCAGCTCTCGTGCTCGAAGAAACGCATGACATTGAGCGCGGCATCGCGCGCGCGATCGTGCTGGCTCAGAACCATCACGGCGGCGGACCCGATGAAGCACCCGTGCGGCTGCAGCGTGTCGAAATCCAGTGGGATGTCGTTCATGCTCGCCGGCAGGATGCCGCCCGACGCGCCGCCGGGCAAGTAGGCGTGCAGCGTGTGACCCTCGAGCATGCCGCCGCAGTATTCGTCGATCAGTTCTTGCACCGTGATGCCCGCTGGCGCGAGCTTGACGCCCGGATGCTCCACGCGCCCGCTCACGCTGAAGCTGCGCAGGCCCTTGCGCCCATGGCGACCGAAGCCGCTGAACCATTGCGGGCCCTTCTCGACGATGTCGCGGACCCAGTAGAGCGTCTCGAAGTTGTGCTCCAGTGTCGGCCTCCCGAACAGGCCGACCTGCGCGATGTAGGGCGGGCGCATGCGCGGTTCGCCGCGCTTGCCTTCGATGCTCTCGATCATCGCGGACTCCTCGCCGCAGATGTAGGCGCCGGCACCGCGACGCAGTTCGATCTTCGGCAGCTCGCAGGGCGGATTCGCCTTGAGCTTGGCCAGTTCCGCCTGCAGCAGTACGCGGCAGTCGTGGTATTCGTCGCGCAGGTAGATGTAGCAGGCATCGATGCCGACGATCTGCGCAGCGATCAGCAGTCCTTCGAGGAAGCGGTGCGGATCGCGTTCGAGGTACGTGCGGTCCTTGAAGGTGCCGGGCTCGCCCTCGTCGATGTTGACTGCCATGAGCTTGGGCGCGGGCTGGTCGCGCACGATGCGCCACTTGCGGCCTGCCGGAAATCCGGCCCCGCCCAGCCCCCGAAGGCCCGAGTCTTCCATGGCCTTGATGACGGCTTCGGCGTTCTCCTCGCCATTGACCAGCGCCGCCGCGAGCGCGTAACCGCCGCTGGCGCGGTAGGTGGCGTAGTCGGTGAATGCGGGCAAGGCCTCGACGGCATCGGGCGGCGGCGAGATGCTTTGCTCCGCCAACGATGCGGGCACGAAGTTGGTGGTCGCTTGCACGGGCTCCTGCACGCCGAAAGTCGAGGAGGACGCCAACGCCTGCAGCACCTTGCCGGCCGTCGCCAGCGGCACCGCGCGCTGATGCACGGCCACCGCAGGCGCCTGCTCGCAGCGGCCGATGCAGGGCGCCGAGATCACGCGCACATCGCCGTGGCCCTCCGCGCCGAGCAAGGCAGGCAGCCGCGCGAGGAGGTCCTGCGCTCCGGCCAGTTCGCACGCCAGGCCGTCGCACACACGCACCGTCAGTCCCGGAGCCGCCTCGTCGCCGCGCACGACCTCGAAGTGGTGATAGAAGGTCGCGACCTCGTAGACCTCGGCCATCGGAATGTTGGTCAGCGACGCCAGCGCCACGAGATGGTGGTCGTGCAGGCAGCCGTGCGCGTCGTTGAGCCGGTGAAGGTGCTCGATCAGCAGGTCGCGCGGGTAGCCATCCGGGGGACGCAGGCCGATCAGCGTTCGCACCTGCGCCAATGCGGCCTCCTCGGGCTGCCGCCCCTTGAGCTTGCTCTTGCGACGGATGCGGTCGCGCATCTGGTCGGGCGTGGCGAGGGGAATCGCCTGGATCTTGTCGTGGGTGCCTGGGTGAATCATTTGCCTCGGCCGTGAATTAGGAGTAAGGCCGCACGGGGGCACGGCCTGTCCGACTGTCGGGCGCCCCGGCGCTGTTGGCAAATTGAATCCACACATGAAGTGATTCAATTCGGAAATGACGTGCCGGGCGGCCCGGCACCCTGGCTCAGCCCCGGAGCGAGCCGCTGTGCGCGGCAGCCTCCTGCTGCCAGTCCTGACTCTGGACCAGCGCCAGCGCCGCCTCCAGCGCGCGCGAAGGCCGCACCACCGTCTGGGTCATGAAGCCGATGGGCGTGTGTATCTCCGGCGCCACAAGCGGCAGTGCCTCGAGCTGACCATGGCCGCGAACGGCATCCACCATCGCGCCCGGCAACACGGCACAGACACTGCCCGACACCACGCTGAGGGCCAGGGTCAGCACGGAATTGGTCTCGATGGCGGGCGTCACCGCCGCGCCCGCCGCCTTGAAGGCCTGGTCGACGATGGAGCGGTTGTGCATTTCGGGCGTCAGCAGGCACAGCGGCTGCCGGGCGGCCTCGGCCCAACCGATCGGATCGCCGATGTGCAGGGCCGCCGTACCGGTCCGCGTGACACGGCGCAGCAGAAAATAGTGCTCGATGCTCTGGGGCCAGGCCGTGAGCTTGACATCACGCAGATGCATGCGCTCGGTGTAGCCCAGGGCCATGTCGAGCGACAGGCTTTCCAGTCCCGCTTCGAGTTCCAGCGAACTCATGGTCAGCACGATGGGCACGATGCCCGGATGGCGCGCCTGCAGCCGCGCCGCAAACCGCGCCAGCAGCGGGATGGCGGTCGGCACGGCGGCCATGCGCAGGCTGCCGCGTGGATGGCCCTCCTCGCTCTTCAATAACTGATGCAGGACCTCGTTCTCGTGCAGCATGCGATGGGCCGCCGCCAGCACGGCCTCACCCTCGTGCGTGAACCCGGCGTAGGTGCGGCCGCGCTTGACGATGACCACGCCGAACTCCGCCTCCAGGGCGCGCAGTGCATTCGACAGCGCCGGCTGCGTGATGTGACAGGCCTGCGCCGCGCGGCCGAAGTGGCGATGCTCGTCGAGCGCGACGAGGTAACGCATCGAAGCGAGCAGGTTCATGCGGCAGTGCGCTCGCTCAGGTGTTCTTGCTGACCGTGATGGTCGGGAACTTGGCGGAGAAGTCCTTGGCCTTTTCCGAGATGCCCACCGCGACGCGACGCGCGACGGACTTGTAGATGCCCGCCACCTCGCCGTCGGGGTCCGCTACCACGGTCGGCTTGCCGCTGTCGGCCTGCAGGCGGATGTTGATGTCCAGCGGCAGCGCGCCGAGATAGTCCATGTTGTACTGCTCGGCCATCTTCTTGCCGCCCTCGGCGCCGAAGATGTGCTCGACGTGGCCGCAGTTCGAGCACACGTGCACCGCCATGTTCTCGACGATGCCGAGGATCGGCACGCCGACCTTCTCGAACATCTTGATGCCCTTCCTGGCATCGAGCAGCGCGATGTCCTGCGGCGTGGTGACGATCACCGCACCCGTCATCGGCACGCGCTGCGACAGCGTGAGCTGGATGTCGCCGGTGCCGGGCGGCATGTCGACGATGAGGTAGTCGAGATCCTTCCAGTTGGTCTGGCGCAGCAACTGCTCCAGCGCCTGCGTGGCCATCGGGCCGCGCCAGATCATGGCTTCGTCCTGGTCGACCAGGAAGCCGATCGACATGACCTGCACGCCGTGGTTCTCCAGCGGCTCCATGGTCTTGCCGTCCTCGCTCTCGGGCCGGCGGTCGATGCCCAGCATCATGGGCTGGCTCGGGCCGTAGATGTCGGCATCGAGCAGACCCACGCTGGCGCCTTCGGCCGCGAGCGCAAGCGCCAGGTTGGCCGCCGTCGTGCTCTTGCCGACGCCGCCCTTGCCCGAAGCGACGGCGATGATGTTCTTCACGTTGGGCATCAGCTGCACGCCGCGCTGCACGGCGTGGCTGATGACCTTGGTCGCGATGTTGACCGACACGTTCTCCACGCCCGCCACCGTCTTGGCCGCAGCCACCAGCGCCTTGCGCAGGGCGGGCATCTGGCTCTTGGCCGGATAGCCCAGCTCGATGTCGAAGGACACCTCGCCTTCGTGGATCTGAACGTTCTTCAGCGCCTTGGTGCTGACGAAATCCTTGCCGGTATTGGGGTCGAGGACCGACTTGAGCGCCTGCGCGAGCGCCTCTTGCGTAACTGCCATTTGGAAACTCCTGAATGGCGGCTAGTCTAGTGCGGCGCCGGAGTGCGGCCCGACGGGCGCCCACTTGACCCTGAAGCAGGGCGAAACCCGATTGCGCCTAGATCACTTTGAAGTGATGCGTGCCGTCTGCAGCGAGCTGAGCGACGAGCCCGAATTCCCAGTCCAGGTAGGCTTGCATCGCCTCCGCCGGCGCGTCCGTGCCTTCGTACGGGCGGCGGTAGCGGTCGGTCGCCGGTGTTGCGAGGCGGCGCCATCCGGTTTCCGTCGGCAGGCCGGCAGCGAACCATGCGGCATTGCCGCCCTCCAGCACGACCACCTCGGCATCGCGGCCGCGTGCACCGAGCAAGGCGCGCAGATCGGCAGCCGCAAAGCGCGCGAGCAGGCTGCTGCCGCAGGTCAGCACGTAGCGGCGCGCGGCGGGGATCACGTCCAGTGCCTGCCCCAGTTGCGCACGGATCGCGAACCAGGCGCCCGGAATATGACGCTTCGCGTGATCGGCGCTGGTCGTGACGTCGATCACGGCAATGTCTTCCGACGCGTCCAACGCATCGGCCAGTCTGGCCGGCGTGATCCCGATCACCGACGGCGCAGCCGCATGATCGGCCGGCGCCGCACCCAGCGCACTGCGCGCCGTTGCAGGCTGCGCCTCCACGACGTACACCTCCCACCCCATCTGCGCCAGCCACGACGCCGTCATCGGGGCGCGAACGCCATCGTCATCGGCGAGCACGATGCGTGCGCCGCGCACCGGCACGTGGTGATCGGTTTCCTGCACCAGCTGGCCACCGGGCGCGCTGGCGAAGCCCGGCAGGTGGCCGGCCTCGTACTCTTCGGGCGTACGGACGTCGAAGCGGTGGACCGTCCGGCCCGCCGCCTCGAGCGTCGCAAGCGCATGGGGCCCGATCCAGCGCACGCCTGCCCGCCGCGCCACGTCCTGTGCATTCGCCTGCGCGGCGGCGCGATTCGCTTCGCCCGGCGCAGGCGCACGCCGCGAGGCGCCGTGGTCCAGCACCTGCCCGGCCAGCTTCCAGCCGATGGTCCCGTTGCGCAGCGCAGCGACCGGATTGGGAATGCCCGCATTCACCAGCGACTGCGTACCGATGATGCTGCGCGTGCGGCCGGCGCAATTGACGATGACCCGCGTGGCCGGATCGGGCGCCAGCTCGCGCACACGCAGCACCAGTTCGGCGCCGGGCACGCTGGTCGCGGTGGGAATGCTCATGGTCTGGAACTCGTCGAAGCGCCTCGCGTCGAGCACCACGACATCCGCACGCGCATCGATCAATGCCTTGACCTCCTGCGCCGAGAGCGAAGGCGTGCGGCGCTCATGCTCCACCCACTCGCCGAAAGACTTGCTCGGCACGTTGACGTCGCGGAACAACTCGCCCCCGGCATCGCGCCAGCCCTCGAGCCCGCCCTGGAGCAGGTGCACGCGCGTGTAGCCGAGCGCCGCGAGTCGCTCGGCCGCGAGCGGTGCGAGATCGACATCTTCATGCGAGCCATAGAGCACGATCAACGTGTCGCGGCGCGGAATGCGGCGCCATGCGTCGAGTTCGATCCGCGACAGTGGCAGGTTGGCAGCCCACAGCGGATGGGCCTGTGCATACGGGTCTTCCTCGCGCACGTCGAGCAAGGCGATCTCGTCACGTGCCACGAGATGCGCACGCACTGAGGTGAAGGAGATGAGAGCAGTCATTTCGATGAAGTGGGCAAGCTTGGGGGCGATCCCGAGTATCCGGAGATGAAAGGCTTCCGCCCTCCGTCCGGCGGGTAAGTATGGCGTCGCACCTTGCCGATGTCGGCGCCATAGACGTGGATGCTGATCGACACACGATCGTCGTAAGCGTTGCTGACGCGATGCACGTCGCCAATGGTCGGCGACACGGCCTCGACGTCCCCCGGCTCGAGCCGCACCGGCGAACCCTCGGCCATCAGCAGGCGATCGCGCTCGCGGTAGCGCTGGCTCAGCTCGGCGCCGCGCAGCATGCCGATCAGGCCCCACACCGTGTGGTCATGCACCGGCGTGGCCTGTCCGGGCCCCCAGACGAAGCTCACCACCGAAAAGCGCTCGGCCGCATCGAGATGCAGAAGGTATTGCTGATAGCGCTCGGGATGCGGCTTCGCGAAGGCATCAGGCAGCCAGTCGTCGCGCGCGACCAGGCCTCGCAGCAATGCACCGCCCTCTTCCACGATGCGCGGCTCACCGGGATGGGTGTCGATCAACCGGCCGAAAGCGATGGCGAAATCGCGCAGTCGCGCACTCATCGGGACAGCGCGGCCTTGCCGGCCGTCACCAGGATCGCGTCGTTCTGCGGCGTGTGGATGCGGCTGCAGAGCACATCGCGGTAGTGGCGCTCCAGCGGGTTCTGCCGCGTAAGGCCGTGGTTGCCGCTGAGTTGCAGCGCCAGCTCGACCGCGCGGATCGCATGCGTCGTGACGGTGTACTTCAGCAAGCCGCTCTCCGTGGCGGAGGGCGCGCGGCCCACATCGACTTCGGCGCTCGCACGGTCCAGCAACACGCGGCTGACGTTCAGCAAGGCCTCGATCTCGCCGACGGTCTCCTGCACGCGCGGCAGGCTGGCCAGCGGCGCGCCGAGCCCGCTCGGGGCCCGCCCGTTGAGAAAGCCGACCAGCCAGTCGCGCCCCGCACGCGCCACGGCGTCGTAAAGCGTGCCCAGCAGCACCACCATCCAGGCCTGCTGCATGGCGTGGGCGTCGATGTCGGTCTGGCTGCCCGCATCGGGTGCCCATTCGGCCGGTGCGCGCAAATCGACCGCGTGGTCGAGCGGGATCGCGACGTCCTCGAAGATCACCTCATGGCTGCCCGAGGCGCGAAGTCCCAGGTGGTCCCAACTCGCGACGACGCGAACGCCGGGCGCATCGCGCGGCACCAGGAAGACGCCGACGCGCGGCGACTCCTCGTCCGTGCGGCCCCAGACCGACAGCCAGCGCAGGCCCTCGATGCCGGTGGTGTACAGCTTGTGGCCGCTGAGCTTCCACTGATCGCCCTCGATGCGTGCAGTCGTGGCGGGCAGGCCGCCCCGCGCCGGCGAGCCCAGCGCCGGTTCCACGCGCAATGCGTTGACCAATGCCCCGTCGCGCACGGCATCTCGCAGCACGCGTTCGCGCAGATGCGACGGCCAACGACTGTCGGTACGCCCGATGGCGAGGTGCTGCAGCCAGGTCATCGTGAGGATCAGCGCGGTCGCAGGCTCGCCGTAAGCGACGGCCGCCAGCACGCGGCGCGCGGTTTCAAGCGAGGCGCCACCGCCGCCGTGCGCTTTGGGCGCAACCAGGCTGACGAACCCGTTGGCATGCAGCGCGGCGAAGTTCTCGCGCGGGAAGGCGCCACTGCGATCGTGGTCGGCCGCGGTCTCGGCAAAGAGGGAGGACAACTGCGCGAGGAGCGCGTCGTCCGATTCGGGTGCGGCCGGCGGGCGACGCAGGGCTTGTGAACTCATGGGCCCGGACCTTAACCCCCACCGCGCGCGCGGAAAAAGACGGAAGCCGCATATCCAAACTCGTTTTCCTGCGTTCGCTTTCGAAGACGCGCGCCTTACGGTCACGCCTTTCCTCTAGACGAACGGAAGGCACGAGCAGCCATGAGCGACATCGAATTCATCGGAATGATCCAGGCCCAGAAGGTTTCGGAAATCCATCCCGCGCGCGGCCCCGCGATCGACCGCGACTACGTGCGCGCCTTCGCGCAGGCCCACGAGCAGGCCGGCTTCGACCGGGTGCTGGTGCCGCACCACTCCACCAGCCCCGATGCCACACTGACCGTGGCCTACGCCGCATCCGTCACCGAGCGCATCCATTTCATGCTGGCGCACCGGCCCGGCTTCGTCGCGCCGACGCTTGCCGCGCGACAGTTCGCCTCGCTCGACCAGTTCAGCGGCGGCCGACTCGGCGTGCACTACATCTCCGGTGGCTCGGATGACGAGCAGAAGCGCGACGGCGACTGGCTCGACCACGACCAGCGCTATGCCCGCACCGACGAATACCTCGACGTGCTGCGCCAGGTGTGGACCAGCGACAAGCCCTTCGACCATGAAGGCGCGCACTACCGCTTCAAGGATGCCTTCTCGGAGGTGAAGCCGGCACAGTCGCTCAACGGCAAGCCGCACGTGCCGGTGTACTTCGGCGGCGCTTCGGAGGCCGCGATTCCGGTAGCCGGGAAGCATGCGGACGTGTATGCGCTATGGGGCGAATCGCTCGACCAGGCGCGCGAACTGACCGGCCGCGTGCGGTCGGAGGCGGCTAAGCACGGGCGCAGCGTGCGCTTCTCGGTGTCGTTCCGCCCGATCCTGGCGGAGACCGAGGAGAAGGCCTGGGAGCGCGCCGACAGCATCCTCGCGGAGACACGCCGCCTTCGCGTCGTGCAGGGCTTCGGACGCGGCGGCCCGCAGCAGAGCGAAGGCGCCAGGCGGCTGCTCGCCGCGGCCGAAAAGGGCACGCGACTCGACAAGCGCCTGTGGACGGCGGTTGCGCAGGAGATCGGCGGCCGCTCGAACAGCACTGCGCTGGTCGGCACGCCCGAGCAGGTGGCCGACGCCCTGCTCGACTACTACGAGCTGGGTGTGACCACCTTCCTCATCCGCGGCTTCGACCCGCTCGAGGACGCCATCGACTACGGGCGCGAACTGATTCCGCGCACGCGCGAGCTGGTGGCGCAGCGCCTGGCTGCGCAACGCAAGGCCGCCTGACCGCAACCCCGCTGCGAGCTTCTCCCCACCATGAACAACAAATCCCTTTCGCGCCGCGGCGTGCTGCGCGCCGGCGGCGCCGCGGCCGTCATTGCATCCAGCGGCCTGATCGCCACGCGCGCCTGGTCGCAGCAGCGCAAGCTGAGCTTCGCGTGGAACGCATCGGCCTTCTGCCTTTCGCCCGTGGTGGTCGCGCAGGAGCGCGGCATCTTCGAGAAGAACGGACTGCAGGTCGAACTCATCAACTACACGGGCTCGACCGACCAGTTGCTCGAATCGCTGGCCACGGCCAAGGCCGATGCGGCGGTAGGCATGATCCACCGCTGGCTCAAGCCGCTCGAATCGGGCTTCGACGTGAAGATCGTCGGCAGCTCGCACGGGGGCTGCGTTCGGCTCGTGGGCGTCAAGGAGGCTGGCGTCACCGACCTGCAGAAGCTCAAGGGCAAGACGATCGGTGTGTCGGACATCGCGAGCCCCGGCAAGAACTTCTTCTCGATCCTGCTCAAGAAGAACGGCATCGATGCCGACAAGGACGTGACCTGGCTCCAGTACCCCGCCGACCTGCTCGACATCGCGGTCAACAAGGGCGAGATCCAGGCGATCGCGGATGGCGACCCGACGCTCTACCTGATCGAGAAGCGCAACAAGGGCCGCTACCTGGAGCTGGCATCGAACCTCTCCGGCGAATACAAGGACAAGGTCTGCTGCATCGTCGGCGCGCGCGGCGAGCTGGTGCGCAAGGAACGGCCGGTAGTGGCGGCGCTGGTGCGCTCCATCGTGCAAGCCTCGGACTTCGTGGCGGAGAACCCGAACGAATCGGCCAAGCTCTTCGCGAAGTATTCGCCGAAGGTGCCCGTCGAGGACCTGCAGGCGCTGCTGGGCACTCTGACCCACGCGCACCACCCGGTCGGAAGGAACCTGCGCGACGAAGTGGAGTTCTATGCGCGCGATTTCCGATCGGTCGGCGTGCTGAAGCAAAGCACCGATCCGGCACGGCTCGCGAACCACGTGTCGGTGGACGTGCTGGCATGACGACGGCCGAGAACATCCTTGGCGCGGCGCGGCCTCATGCCGCGCCGCGCCTGCACGCCCGGCGCGACGCGCCGGCCATCGCGACGCCCGCCGTGCTGCGCGAGCCTGCCGTCACGGGCGTCTGGCGCACGGGCATCGTCGCGGCGACTGCATGGCTCGCGCTCGGCGCGCTGACCCTCTCCTGGCCCAACCGCGAGGTCGGCTTCAGCGACTGGAACTTCACGCAGGAGTTCGGTGCTGGCGCGATCGCCGTCGCAGCGCTGCTGCTGGTGGTCGCGTTGCTCGGCGCCCGCGCAGGCCGCATCGGCCGCAAGCTTCGGCCTGCAGGCCATTGGCTCATCGCCGCGCCGCTGCTGCTCTCACTCTGGGAAGTGCTGACTGCCAAGCTCGGCGTGCTGCCTCCTCCCTTCTTCGCGCCACCACAAAGCCTGCTCGACGTCGCCTACGAGGACTGGAGCCGGCTCGGCCTCTCCACCGCGCATTCGCTGCGGCTGCTCGCGCATGGCTTCGTGCTCGGCGCGCTGGTGGGGTTCGCGACCGGGGTGTGGATCGGCTGGTCGCGCATCGCGGGCTACTGGGTGCATCCGCTGTTGCGCTTCCTCGGGCCAGTGCCGGCCTCGGCGTTGCTGCCGCTGGCATTCTTCTTCGCGCCGTCGAGCTACGCGGCGGCCGTGTTCCTGGTCGGGCTCGCGACTTTCTTTCCCGTCGCGGTGCTGAGTTGGTCGGGCGTGGCCTCTGTCAACAAGAGCTACTACGACGTGGCGCGCACGTTGGGGGCGCCCGAGTGGTTTCTGGTGCTGCGCGTGGCCATACCAGCCGCGCTGCCGCAGGTCTTCGTCGGTCTTTTCATGGGCCTCGGCGCATCGTTCTCGGTGCTGGTCACCGCCGAGATGATGGGCGTGAAGGCCGGCCTCGGCTGGTACCTGCAATGGGCGCAAGGCTGGGCGGCCTACGCCAACATGTACGCGGCGCTGCTGGTGATGGCGGTGCTGTGCTCGGGGCTGATCACGCTGCTCTTCGCAGTGCGCGACCGTGCGCTGTCGTGGCAGAAGGGGACCGTCAAATGGTAGACGCCGCAGTCACCACGACGAACCGCGCACCCGCGCCGACCGCCCACGCCGGCGCGCACATCGACATCGGCGACGTCAGTCACTGGTTCAAGCTGCCGACCGGCGTGCTGCAGGTGCTCGATGGCATCGACCTGGAGGTGCGGCCCGGCGAGTTCGTCGCGCTGCTGGGGCCCAGCGGCTGCGGCAAGTCGACCTTGCTGCGGCTCGTCGCGGGGCTCGAACCCGCTACCGCCGGCACCATCACGCAGGACGGCGAGCCCATCACGCGGCCGGATCCGTCGCGCATCGTCGTGTTCCAGGACCCGACGCTCTACCCGTGGCGCAGCGTCTGGGACAACGTCGCGCTGGGCTTGCAGGCACGCGGGCTGCTCAAGACGCAGCGCTCGCGCGTCGACGATGCGCTCAAGCTCGTGGGGCTCACCGAGTTCGCGAAGAGCTTTCCGCATCAACTCTCGGGCGGCATGGCGCAGCGCGTCGCGCTCGCCCGCGCGCTGGTCAATGACCCGCGCCTGCTGGTGCTCGACGAACCGCTGGGCAAGCTCGATTCGCTCACGCGCATCGCGATGCAGAGCGAGCTGGTGAGCCTGTGGCAGCGCGCCGGCTTCTCGGCGCTGCTGGTGACGCATGACGTCGAAGAAGCGCTCTTCCTCGCCAACCGCGTGATCGTATTGAGCGACCGGCCCGCGCGCATTTCCGCGGAACTCGTGGTCGATCTGCCCTATCCACGGCATCGGGGTCATCCCAGGTTGGCCGAGCTTCGACATGAAGCGCTTCGCCATCTCGGCCTGGACGCGACGTGGTGACGATTGCTTGCCCTGAGGCATGAGCGCGCTGGCGGATGCCGCATGGCTGAATCCATTGATCGGGCTGCTGCAGGGCGTGCAACTGAGCTTGCTGCGCCTGCTGGCGTGGCTGGGGCTGGTCGGCTCAAGTCATGGGCAACCCGCGTGGCCGTGGGCGCTCCGGCTGTCGGGCGAGAACCTGCTGATCGATCTCGGGCAGGCGCGGCGCTTGGCGTTGACGCTGGTGGTGCTGGCGCTCGTCGCGCTCCTGCTTCTGGCCGCGCTGGCGTGGCGTCGGCGTCGATGGCTCCTGCTCGCAACGGTGCCATTGCTGCTGGTTCTCGCGCCATGGCCACAACCTGAGGTAGTGCTCGTGCCTGCGTATCCCACGAGCTTTCATCGCTCGCCCACTGGCTTCAGCGCCGAATCCATCGCGCAGGGCCACGCGCTATATGCGAAGCATTGCGTTGGATGCCACGGCGTCGATGGCCGAGGACAAGGTCCGCTGGCCGCGACGCAGCCGGTGTGGCCTCCGAACCTTGCCGGGCCCTTGCTGTGGCGGCGCGCCGATGGCGATCTGCTGTGGCACGTGCTGCACGGCACGATGGACCGGCATGGAGCATCGACCATGCCGGCCTTCGATCGACTCGCAGACAGCGAGGCATGGGCGCTGATCGACTTCACGAAAGCCCAGGGTGCCGGGCAGAGCCTGCGCGCGACCGGCGTCTGGAGCCAGCCCATCGGCCTGCCCGACGTCGTCGTCCGTTGCGAAGGCCGTGAACCGCGTCCGCTCTCGGCTTGGCGTGGACAGCGCCTGCGCATCGTTGCCGCGGGTTCAGCGACCGCCCCGCTCGAAGACCCGCGCATGGTCACCATGCAGCTTCAAGCCTCTGCGGTCGCGGCACTGCCGCGCGTGGCGGGCTGCGTGATTGATTCACCCGCGGCGTGGGAGGCGTTCGCATTGATCGCCGGCACTGACCGACTGGCCGGCACGCAACTGCTGGCGGACCGCGATGGCTGGCTGCGCGCGCGCAGTGCGCCGGGCGCCGCCGGCTGGTCGGAAGACGACCTGCTGTGCCGCGCCGCCACCGGGCCCGGCAGCACGCCGGACGACCCAGCGCCCGCCGACGGCCTGAGTGCGCTGATCGCTCGCATGGATGCCGAGCCCGTGCGTTTCCTCAAGGGCGGCTTCGTCCACTGACCTCTTCCGCATTTCCAACTTTCAAGGAGTCCTTTCATGACACAGGCATCCCGCCGTCAATTCATCACCCACACCCTCGCCGGCGCAACGGCGCTCGCCTTGCCGACGGCCCTGCTGCATGCGCAATCGCGCCCAGTGCTCAAGGCAGGCGACCAGAAAGGCGGCCTGCGTGCGCTGCTCGAAGCGGCAGGGGGACTGGAGGGCCTGGCCTACGACATCCAATGGTCGGAATTCCCGGCCGCCGCGCCGCTGGCCGAGGCGCTCAATGCAGGCGCCGTGGACTCGGGCCCGATCGGCGATGCGCCGCTGATCTTCGCGCTCGCGGCCGGCACGCGAGTCAAGGCCATCGGTGCGAACCGGTCCGACTCCTACGGCACGGCCGTTCTGGTGCGGCCGGATTCGCCGCTGAAGACCGCGGCCGATCTCAAGGGCAAGAGCATCGCGACGAACCGCGGCTCCATCGGCCACTACGTCTCGCTCAAAGCCATCACCACCGCAGGCCTGAAGCCGGAGGACGTCAACTTCCGCTTCCTCGCACCCGCCGATGCCAAGCTTGCGCTGACGCAAGGCTCGGTCGACGCCTGGGCGACCTGGGAGCCCTACACCGCGCTGGCCGAGACCAGCCACCACGCGCGGGTGCTGGTGAGTGGGCGCGGCCTGCTGCCGGGCCTGAGCTACCTGGCTGCGACCGATGCGGCGATCGCAGCCAAGCGGCCGGTGCTGCAGGACTTCCTGCAGCGGGTGGTGAAGGCCCAAGCCTGGTCGTACCGCAACGTGGACGCCTTCTCCGCCACGCTCGCACGCATCATCGGCATTCCGCCCGAGGCCGCGAAGCTGCAATTCGAGCGCCGCCAGCAGAACTGGGTGCCCATCGACGGGCAGGTGATCGCCGATCAGCAGCGCACGGCGGACTTCTATCACCAGGTGGGGCTCATCAAGCAGCCGCTGGACGTGCGCCCGACTTTCGACGCCGGCTTTGCGACCAGCGCCTGATGCCCCACGTCCCGGCCAAAGATGATTTTCCTATTTGGAATCAACGAATCGGTCGTTCCCCGATCTGATGCCTCTGCGGACAATGGCCCGACACGCCCCTGGGGGCGCCGTTTTTCGTTCGAGCATCATGAATTTCCAACAACTGCGCTCGGTGCGCGAGGCCGTTCGCTGCGGCTTCAACCTCACCGAAGTCGCCCACACGCTCCACACCTCACAGCCCGGCGTGAGCCGGCAGATCCGCGAACTGGAGGAGGAGCTGGGCATTGAACTCTTCGTACGTGCCGGCAAGCGGCTCACCGGCCTCACGGAGCCCGGCGGGCATGTGCTTCCCATCATCGAGCGCATGCTGATGGAGAGCACCAACCTCAGGCACGCGGGGCAGGAGTTCGTCGCGCGCCAGAGCGGCCTGCTCTCGGTCGCGGCCACGCATTCGCAGGCGCGCTATGCATTGCCGGTCGCGGTGCAGGAGTTTCGATTGCATTTTCCGAACGTGAAGCTGCATCTCCACCAGGGTTCGCCGAAGCAGATCGCGCAGATGCTGCTGAGCGGCGAGGTCGACGTCGGCATCGCGACCGAGGCGCTGGGCGACTACCCGCAGCTCGTGGCCCTGCCCTGCTACCGCTGGACGCACTCGGTGATCGTGCCGCCGGGGCATGCGCTGCTCGACGCGCCGCTCACGCTCGATGCGCTCGGGCGCTATCCGCTGATCACCTACGACACCGGCTTCACCGGCCGCACGCGCATCGACAAGGCCTTCGAGGACCAGGGGCTGGCGCCGAACATCGTGCTGACCGCGATGGATGCGGACGTGATCAAGACCTACGTGCAGCTCGGCATGGGCGTCGGCATCGTCGCCGGCATTGCCTACGAGGCCGAGCGCGACACGCAGCTGCGCGCGCTCGATGCAGGCGAGCTGTTCGGCATCAACCTCACCAAACTGGCGGTGCGGCGTGGCAACTACCTGCGCGGCTACGTGCACGCCTTCATCGAGTCGTTTGCGCCGACGCTGCCGCGCGGCGTGGTGGAGCAGGCGCTGGCGGACGACGCGCCGGCGCAGATCGACATCTGACGGGGTGCGCGCACTGGCTTTCATTGCTCCTCAGCACGAAACTAGGGTTTACCCTATAATCGAGGCAACGCACTCATTCTGGAGTCCCCAATGTTCACCGTTTTTCTCTGCCTTGTTGCCGTAGCTGGCGTCGTTGCTTCTGGTTATGTGACCTCGAAGAAGCTGGACGAGCTTCACTGACAGACAGATCCCAGTTGTCTCCTCCATCGTTCCTTCGATGGATTAGCCCCCGCGCAGCAATGCAAGGGGGCTTTTTTCTGGGCGCGGCCTTCTCCGAGCCGGCCTGCGGATGCGCTCGACGGCCCTGAGCAAGGTCAGGTTCAGCACATCGCGCTGCGCGTGGCTCCCGCCGAGCCGGTGCGCCAGCTCCGACAGGCTCGCCAGCAGCGTGATCGCGAGCGTGTCGTTGCCGTGTCCGAAAGCAATCAGCGCCCGGCACGACGGCAAGCCGACCTGCCGCGTCGATTCGCCGTGGCGCGTCGGCAGCGCCTGTGACCTGACCAGCGCCCGTTCGAGCTGCCGTGAACGATCCCAGTCGCGGGCGCCGACGAATGCCAGCATGGCGTGCAGATCATTGAAGCTGCAGAAGCCGTCGTCGATGTAGGCGCCCCAGGCCGTCGCGAGCTCGGCCCAGCGCCGGCCCGGGTCACCCCCCGCCAGTTCGAGCCGCCACAACAGCGCGGAGGCGTCGATCAGGTCCGCTATCTCGCAGGACGGCTGGGCGCGCACCCGCTGGTCGTACAGCTCCAGCGCCTCTTCGAAGCGGCGCTGCGCAACGTGGAACAGTGCCACGTGCCACCAGCCGTGCGTGGCGACGACGGTATCGACGCTCCAGAAGTCACGGTGCGCGTTCATCCAGCGCAAGCCCGCGTCGACTCGTTCGGACATCTCGAAGACATGGGCCATCGCATGGTGCGCCCGGGCGTCCAACGGGTTCAGGGCCAGCGCAGCGCAGGCGACATCCTCGGCGCGTCCGTACTCGCCGCTTTCCTCGAGGCTGAAGGCATGCATGGCCAGCACCGCGTGATGGCCCGGCAGATCGCGCGACCAGGCGGGCATGACCGACGCCACGCGGTCGTGCATGCGGGCGACGTCGCCTGTGATGTGATCGAGCATGTGAACCACCTGCAGTGCGAGCACATCCAGCGGATGCTGCTTCAGCACCTCGCCGAGCCGGGTCTTGGCGCTTGCGTAGTCGTCGCCGAGCGCCGCGGCGATGGCCGCCAGGTGCAGCCGCTCGCGCGGATTGGCCGGAAGGCCGGCCGCGCGTGCCAGCACCGGCCGCGCCAGCCGCACCTTGCGTGGATCGCGGCTGCCGAGCAGCAGGTAGGCCTGCAGGGCATGCGCCATCACAAAGGCCGGCGCCTCCTGCAGTGCGACTGCAAGTGCTGGCTCGACGCCGCTGCGCCAGCTCTGGAACGCGGCGAGCGAGCGCTCGTACGCTGCCAGGGCCGAGGGTGTGGCGCCGGTGACGCTGCACCCGCGTGCGTCGATGCTGCTCATGGCCCGGCCTACCGGTGCGGCGACGCGGCCGGGGCGATGTTCAGGTTCATCCGGAACAGGTTGTCGGGATCGAAGCGCTGCTTCACCGCCTGCAGGCGTTCGTGGTTCGCACCGTAGCTGGCGGCGACACGCTCGGCCTCGTCCTCGGTCAGGAAGTTGACGTAGCCACTGCCGGTGGCGTGCCGCGCCGCGGCCTCGAAAACCTCGCGCGCCCAGGCGCGCACCCGCTCGTCGTCGCCCGCGTCCCTCCAGCGACCGTGCACATTCATGATGTAGTTGGCATCGCGGCCGGCAAAGGCGGTCGCATCCTGCTTGACGCGCGCCATGGCCCCGCCGAGCTGGGCCATGAAGATTTCGCATTCCGGCCCCGGCACGCGTTCGGCCGCCGCGAGGACGAGGTCCAGCGCCTCGTTGCTGAGCGTGTTGAAGTTGTTCGACTTCCAGTAGTTGCGGGCGCCCGGCGTCAGCAGTGGATCGAAGGCAGTCTGGAACCCGGCATAGGGCATCGGGCCCAGCGCGGTGCCGACTGGCTCGCCGAAGCGCAGCACCGGCGCGGCGGCGCGTTCCCCGTCTTCGACACTGCCGCAGTGCACGAGCGGAAGGACGACGACGTTCGTGCCATGGACAGATTCGGGCAGGAAGGGCAGCGGAGGCGCCTTGCGCAGCACCACCCAGACGCTCAGCTCGTCGGGGGCCTGGGTGGTGAAGTCGCGCCATGCGCGCAGCACCTGTTGTCCCTGCGTCGCCGGATAGACGACCAGGCCGGCGTACAACTCGGGGCCGACAGGGTGGAGCCGGAACTCGAAAGAGGTCACCACGCCGAAATTGCCGCCGCCGCCGCGCAGGGCCCAAAACAGGTCGGGCTCCGAGGTGGCCGAGGCGACGCGCACGGCGCCGTCGGCGGTCACGACGGTGGCGCTCAGCAAGTTGTCGACGGTCATGCCATGGCGGCGCGTCAACCAGCCGAAGCCGCCGCCCAGCGTGAGCCCCGCCACGCCGGTGGTCGAATTGATGCCGAGCGGCGTGGCCAGGCCGTGCGCCTGCGCTTCGCGATCGAAATCCTTGAGCAGCGCGCCCGCACCGACACGCGCGATTCGCTTCTCGGTATCGACGTGGATCGCGGACATGCCCGACATGTCGAGCATCAGGCCGCCCTCCGCGACCGCGTTGCCCGCGATGTGGTGGCCGCCGCCTCGCACGCTGATCAGCATCCGATGCGCGGCGGCGAAGCGGACCGCGGCCTGGACGTCGCCTTCCGTCAGGCACTTCGCGATCAATGCGGGGCGCCGGTCGACGCTGCCGTTCCAGACCTTGCGCGCCTCGTCATAGGCAGGGTCGGCGGCGTCGAGGACGCCGCCGCTGAGCTGCGCAGCGAATGCCGAGAGGTCCGGCTGCCGAACTTGCCGGACGTCCTTGTCCAGCGTAAGGTAGGTCACGGTTTGCATGGAGTGCTCCTGTATGAACGCATCGAAGAACGGGCCGCCGCGCATCGGTTGCGAGGGGTGGGTCCATTCTTCTTGCCTGCCTGTTGCCGCGCTTCACCCCGCGTCCTCGACAGTTGACTGGGCGTCCGCCGTTTGCGTTGCACGGACCGAAACACCGCGGTGACACCCGGATGAGCCAGGACACGCTGTCGGACGTACTGCAGGGCGTGCGTCTGCGCGGCGCCGTCTTCTTCAGCATCAGCGCCAGCAGCGACTGGGCGGCCGAGGCGCCTTCGGCGAGGGAGCTCGCGCCGCTGCTGATGCGCGGCGTGGACCACGTGATCGAATACCACGCCGTCGCACAGGGCAGCTGCTGGGCCGGCATTCCCGGGGGGCCGTCCGTCCAGCTCTTCGCCGGCGATGTGGTGATGTTCCCGCACGGGGATGCGCACGTCGTGTCGAGCGCTCCCGGGATGCGCGGCGACAGCGACTTCAACTGGTACGCAGACATGGAAGCCGAACGGCTGCCGCTGCGCCTGGCCTACATCGGTCAGAACGTCCTGCGCGCGGCGCCGCCGGATTCGGAGGTGGACACAAGCATCGTGTGCGGCTTTCTCGGTTGCGACCTGCAGCCTTTCAACCCGCTGATCGAATCGCTGCCGCGCATGCTGCACCTGCGCGCCACCGACGAGGACGCATGGATCGCGAAGTTCACCCAGCAGGCGGTGGCCGAGTCGCATGCGCAGCGTGCCGGCGGCGAGGCGATGCTGGCCCGCATGAGCGAGATGATGTTCGTCGATGCCGTGCGGCGCTATGCCGATCACCTTCCCGCACAGAGCGCGGGGTGGCTCGCGGGGCTTCGCGATCGCTTTGTCGGCCGTGCGCTGGCACTGATGCACGCGCAGCCGGCGCGCGACTGGACCCTCGACGAACTCGGACGGCTGGTCGGCCTGTCGCGCTCGGCGCTGCACGAACGCTTCGTCCTGATGCTCGGCATGCCGCCCATCCAGTACCTGACGCAGTGGCGCATGCAGCGGGCGGCGCGCCTGCTGATCGAGACCCGCGACACGGTCGCCACAATCGCGCTCGAGGTAGGCTATGACTCCGAGGCTGCGTTCGTGCGGGCTTTCAAGCGCCTGGTCGGAAAGCCGCCGGGAGCATGGCGCCGCGAGCGCGACGCCCATGCCGTCGCATGACGGCCGGGCAGCCGGTCAGGGCTCCGGCCCCAGCCGCTTGACCATGCGCACCGCGTCCTCGACGTCTTCGTAGTAGCCCGGGCTCGTGCCGAATTCCGTGAAGCCGTGGCGGCCGTAGAAGGACTTGGCCGCCACATTGCCAGCCCTTGCCTCCAGGCGAATGGTGCGGATGCCGGCGACGCCCGCGGTGGCTTCCAGCCAGGCCAGCAGGGCCGATCCGAGTCCGCTGCGGCGCTGCGAGGCCTGCACCGCGAACAGCGAGATGTGCGCGTCGTCGTCCCCGTACTGCATGATCGCGAAGCCCAGCAGGACGCCCTGCCTCCGGGCCACCACCACGTTGGTCGCCTCGTCGCGGATGCTGCGCCGCACCCGCCGTTCGGTCCAGCGCCACGACAGACCGCGCTCGATCGCATCCCGCGACAGCTCCGCAATGTCCTGCGCGTCGGCTGGCTGGGCGAGGGTGATTTCGAACTCGGTGATCACGGGGGAACCTGGGTTGGCGCGAAGACTATAGCCCGCCACCTAAAATGCGGCTCCTCCCGCTGGCTCTCGCGCCAGCCGCAGTCCGTCCCGCAGTTTCCTCCTCTCCCCCGAAAGCGCCCCTCGCGATGTCCCAGCGCAAACTCTTCGTCACCACCGCCCTGCCCTACGCCAACGGCAAGTTCCACGTCGGCCACATCATGGAATACATCCAGGCCGACATCTGGGTGCGGTTCCAGCGCATGCAGGGCCACATGGTGCATTTCGTGGGTGCCGACGACGCGCACGGCGCGCCGATCATGATCGCCGCTGAAAAGGCCGGCAAGACGCCTCAGGAGTTCGTCGGCGAGATCGCCGCGGGCCGCAAGGAATACCTGGACGGCTTCCACATCCGCTTCGACAACTGGCACTCGACCGACAGCAGCGAGAACACCGAACTCGCGCAGGGCATCTACAAGAGGCTCAAGGCCGGCGGCATGATCGCCACGCGCACCATCGAGCAGTTCTACGACCCGGTGAAGGGCATGTTCCTGCCCGACCGCTACATCAAGGGCGAATGCCCGGTGTGCCACGCGAAGGACCAGTACGGCGACGCCTGCGAGGTGTGCAGCAGCGTCTATTCGCCGACCGAACTCATCAACCCCTCCTCGACGCTCACGGGCGCGACGCCGGAACTGCGCAGTTCCGAGCACTTCTTCTTCAAGCTCTCCGACCCCAAGGTCGTCGACTTCCTCAAGAACTGGACGCAGGACGGCAAGCTGCAGCCCGAAATGGCGAAGAAGGCCAGCGAGTGGTTCGAGGCCGGCATGGCCGACTGGGACATCTCGCGCGAGGCGCCCTACTTCGGGATCGAGATCCCCGATGCGCCGGGCAAGTACTTCTACGTGTGGCTCGATGCGCCCGTGGGCTATCTCGCCAGCCTGAAGAACCACTTCGACAAGGGACAGGCCGCCCAGCACTGGCACGAGCCCTCGCGCACTTCGCAGAGCTTCGACGAATTCGTCGCCGATCCGGCGGTGGAGCAGGTGCACTTCATCGGCAAGGACATCGTGTACTTCCACACGCTGTTTTGGCCGGCAATGCTGCAGTTCAGCGAGCGCAAGACGCCTAGCCAGGTGAACGTGCACGGCTTCATCACCGTCTCCGGCGAGAAGATGAGCAAGAGCCGCGGCACCGGCATCGACCCGCTCAAGTACCTCTCGATCGGCATGAACCCCCAATGGCTGCGCTACTACATCGCGGCCAAGCTCAATGCCAAGGTCGAGGACGTCGACTTCACGGCCGAGGACTTCATGGCCCGCGTGAACGCGGACCTGATCGGCAAGTACATCAACATCGCGAGCCGTGCGGCGGGATTCATCGCCAAGCGCTTCGGCGGCAAGCTGGGCACGGTGTCGGCCGACGGCGCGGCGCTGCTGGCCACGCTGCAGGCCGCCTCCGCGTCGATGCAGGCGCTCTACGACGGGCGCGACTACGCACGGGCCCTGCGCGAGATCATGCTGCTGGCCGACAAGGTCAACGAGTACGTCGACCAGAACAAGCCCTGGGAACTCGCCAAGAAGGAAGGCATGGAAGCGCGCCTGCACGACGTGTGCACAGCCTGCATCGAAGCCTTCCGCCTGCTGACGATCTACCTCAAGCCGGTGCTGCCGGCGCTGGCGGGGCAGGTCGAATCCTTCCTGGGCAGCGCGCCGCTGCTGTTCGCCGATGCGGGCCGGCTGCTGGGCGCCGGCCACGCGATCAACGACTACAAGCACCTGATGCAGCGCGTCGACGTCAAGCAACTCGACCAGCTCTTCGAGCTGCCCGAGCCAGCCGCCGAACCTGCTACCGCCGGCGCAACGCAACTGCCGGGCGGCGAAGGCATTGCGCCGACCATCACCATCGACGACTTCGTGAAGATCGACCTGCGCATCGCCAAGATCGTGGCCTGCCAGAAGGTCGAGGGATCGACCAAGCTGCTGCACCTGACGCTCGATGCCGGCGAAGGCAAGACGCGCAATGTGTTCTCGGGCATCGCATCGGTCTACGAGCCCGAGCAGCTCATCGGCAAGCTCACGGTGCTGGTCGCCAACCTCGCGCCGCGCAAGATGAAGTTCGGCATTTCGGAAGGCATGGTGCTGGCCGCCAGCCATGCGGACGAGAAGGCGAACCCCGGCATCCACGTGCTCGAGCCATGGCCCGGCGCAACGCCTGGTATGCGCGTACGTTGAGCCTCAAGGAGTCATCGCCATGAATCGCTTCGTATTGCTCGTTGTGGCTTCTGTCACTTGCCTTGCGCTCGGCGGCTGCGCGGTGGCGGGCGCTGCGGTGAGCGTTGCGGGCACGGCCGTGAGCGTCGGCGCGGGCGCTGTCGGACTCGCGGCCGATGCCGCGATCGGCACGGCCCGCATCACCGGCAAGGCGGTGGGCGCAGCGGCCGATGCCGTGCTACCCGGCGACTCGGACTGAACACAGGGCGCGTCCACAATAGCGCCCATGACCTCTCCCTTGAAGCTGGCGAGCTTCCATCCCCGGCTCATCGACGCCCTCGCGGGCTACAGCCAGGAACGCTTCTTCAAGGATCTCGGCGCCGGCGCCACGGTGGGCATCGTGGCGCTGCCGCTGGCCATGGCCTTCGCGATCGCCTCGGGGCTCAAGCCCGAAGCCGGCATCTGGACCGCCATCATCGCGGGCTTCCTGATATCGGCGCTCGGCGGGTCGGCGGTGCAGATCGGCGGACCGGCGGGCGCCTTCATCGTGATCGTCTACGGCATCGTCGAGCGCTACGGCGTCGCGAACCTGCTGATCTCCACCGCTTGCGCCGGCGTGCTGCTCTTCCTCATGGGGCTGTTTCGGCTCGGGACGCTGGTGCGCTACGTGCCGGTGTCGATCGTGATCGGCTTCACCAACGGCATCGCGACGCTGATCCTGATCTCGCAGATCAAGGACTGGCTGGGCCTCTCGATCGCCAAGATGCCGGCCGACATGTTCTCGCAGATCCATACGCTGGCAACGAATCTCGGCAGCTTCAATCCCTACGCCTTCGGGCTCGGCCTCGCCTGCCTCATCGGCCTGTTCGCATGGCCGCATCTGCTGCACGACAAGACGCGCTTCGGGCACGCCGTGCATTTCGTGCTGGGTCGCATGGCCGACACTCGCGCCGCCCGAGCGGGGTCGCGCGTGCCTGGGCCCATCGTCGCGCTGATCACGCTGACGCTGGTGTCGTGGGGCTTCAGTCTGCCCGTCGAGACCATCGGCACGCGCTTCGGCGGAATCCCCGGTGGCGTGCCGGGGTTCGCGCTGCCCGATTTCACATGGGAGACAGTCAAGCAACTGGTGACGCCGACGCTCACCATCGCGATGCTCGGAGCCATCGAATCGCTGTTGTGCGCGCGAGTGGCCGATCAGGTCAGCGGGCTGCCGCGACACGATCCGAATCAGGAACTGATGGCGCAGGGCATCGCCAACACCGTCGTGCCTTTCTTCGGCGGCATGCCGGCCACCGGCACGATTGCGCGGACCATCACCAACCTGCGCGCGGGCGCGAGTTCACCCATCGCGGGCATCGTGCATGCGCTCACTCTGATGGTGGTCGTGCTGGTCGCTGCGCCGCTCGCGCAGCATGTGCCGCTCGCGGTCCTGGCGGGCATCCTCGTCTTCGTGGCCTGGAACATGGGCGAGTGGCGCGAGTTCTCGCCGTACATGCTGCGGCGCTTCAGCCGCCACTACCGACTGCTGATGCTGGGCACCTTCTTCCTCACGGTCGTGTTCGACCTCACCGTGGCGGTGCAGGTGGGCATCGTGCTGGCCTGCGCGCTCTTTGTCCGGCGCATGAGCACGCTGTTCAGCGTCGAGATGGTGTCGCTGGAGCCGCCGGTGCTGACATTCAGGCTCTACGGCACGCTGTTCTTCGGCGCGGCAGCCAAGTTGGACCCGACCGTGCAGGCCATCGAACGCGCCCCCCGCGGCATGACAGTGGTGCTCGATGCGATGCATCTGATTTCGCTGGACGCGACCGGCCTCGATGCGCTGCGGCAGGTGCACAAGGCCGTCCTGTCGCGCGGCGGCGTGCTGCGCATCGAGTCGCTGCAGCCGCAGCCTCTGGAGGTGATCGTGCGGTCGGGATTCGCGGCCGAACTCAGAACCGGTGGTGACGCCGACGCGGCCGCGCACGGCGCCTGAGCACCTCAGTCCACCTTGATGTTGGCCGCCTTCACGATCTCGGCGTAGCGCTTCAGGTCCGACCGGATCTCCTGGCCGAACTCGGCCGGCGTATTGCCCGAAGCTGTGATGCCGAGCGCGGCGAGCCGATCCTTGATGTCTGGCGACTGGACGACCGCGTTGAGTTCGCGCTGCAGCTTGTCGACGATGGGCTGCGGCGTCTTCGCCGGCGCGAGGATGCCGATCCACGAAACAGATTCGAAGCCCGGCACGCCCGCCTCGGAAATGGTGGGCACCTTGGGCAGCGACGCCAGTCGCTGGCTGCTCGACACCGCGATGGCGTTGATCTGCCCTTTCTGGACGAAGGGATAGGCACCGGCCACGGCCGTATAGAGCATCGGCAGCGTGCCGCCCACCACGTCGGCCATGGCCTGCCCGCCGCCTTTGTAGGGCACATGGACGAAGTTGGCGCCTGTGCGCATCTTCAGCAGTTCACCGGCGAGATGCGGCGTGCTGCCTGTGCCTGCGCTGCCATAGGAAACGCCGCCGGGGTTGGACTTGGAATAGGCGACCAGTTCCTCGAAAGTCTTCACCGGCACCGACGGGTGCGTCACGATGATGAGCGCCGCATCGCCGATCTTGCTGACCGGCGCGAAATCCTTCACCGGATCGAAGGGCACCTTGCCATAGACGTGCGGATTGATGACCAGCGTGCCATCGAAGCCCACCACCAGCGTGTAGCCGTCGGGCGCCGCGGTCGCTGCCATCTGCGTGCCGATGTTGCCCGAGGCGCCGGGCCGGTTGTCGACCACCACTTGCTGGCCCAGGCGTTGACCGAGCCGCTCGGCCACCACACGCGCCCCGGTATCGGTGACGCCGCCGGGCGCGAAAGGAACGATGAGGCGAATCGGCTTGCTCGGGTAGTCGTCGGCCGATGCGGGGCCGGTGACGGCGGCCAGCGCCAGCAGCGCCGGCGCGATAAGTCGGCGCAGCGTCGCGCGATGGAAATTCGATGGCATGAATGTCTCCGTTTTCTAGTTGTGGAACTCTGTGCTTACTCGGGCTTGATGCCGCCGCGCTGCGCGACCAGCGCCCATTTCTCCGTCTCGCCCGCCAGGAATTTGCGGAACTCGGCCGGCGGCGTCAGCACCAGTTGCGCGCCCTGGGCCTGCATCTGCTTGACGACCGCCGGGTCGGCCGTGACCTTCTTGAGGTCCTGGTTGATCTGCGCCACGACTGCGGGCGACATGCCGGCGGGACCGAAGAGGCCGTACCAGCTGAGCGATTCGACGCCTTTCAGGCCAACCTCCTTGAAGGTCATCGCGTCAGGGAAGATGGCCATGCGCTGGTCCGCCGCCACGCCCACGACGCGCAGAGCGCCCGACTGCACGTGCGGCAACGCGGTGAGCACGCTGGTCACGCCCAGTGGCAGATGGCCGCCGATGATGTCGACCATGATCGGCGCACCGCCCTTGTACGGAATCCCGGCCATCTTCAGGTCACCGGCCTGGCGGATCAGTTCGCCGGTCAGCCGCGTCTGGCCTTCGGAGTAGCCCACGGCCAGCTCTTCCGTGCGCGCGGCCTTGACCACGTCGTTCAGCGTCTTGTATGGCCCCTTGGCGGCCACGACCAGCACCATCGGTGAGCTGGCGATGTTGGTGACCGGCGTGAAGGCGTTGATGGTGTCGTAAGGCATGCTCTTCATGAGCACCGGGTTGATGGCGTGGGAGCCCACCACCAGCAGCAGCGTGTGGCCGTCGGGCGCGGACTTGGCGACGTGGCTGGAGCCGATGACACCATTGGCGCCGGTGCGGTTGTCGACCACGACCGACTGGCCCCAAAGCTCCGACAGCTTCTGCGCCATCAGGCGGCCGACGATGTCGGTGCCGCCGCCGGCCGCGTAGGGCACCACCAGCGTGACGGGCTTGCTCGGGAACTTGGCGTCGGCGGCTTGCGACCACGCGGAGGTGGCGGCGATCGATGCGAGCGCCGCGAGGGCAGTACGGCGCGTGAAGGCGGTGAGGGGGCTCGTCATGGGTCTCGTCTCTTTCGTTGGAATGTGTCTTTGTGCGGGGACTTGTTCAGGCGGTTCGAGCGACAGGCGCCATTCGCTCCTTTTCGCGCTGGCGTCGCAGCCATGTGATGGCACGCCCACCCAGCGCGCGCTGCAACTGCGCCTCGGCGAAGTTCATCGCGTCGAGCAGGCCATCGATCGAGATGCCGGTCGAAAAGCCGCTTCGTTCAGCCATGAGCACCAGGTCCTCGGTGGCGACATTGCCGGCGGCGCCGGGCGCGAACGGGCAGCCGCCGATGCCGCCGACGCTGGCGTCGAAGCGGCGCACGCCGGCCTCCAATGCGGCCCAGGCGTTGGCGACGCCCATGCCGCGCGTGTCGTGGAAGTGCACGGCGAGTTGCCCCACCGGCACCACTTGGCACAAGGCGCCGAGGCGCTCCTTCACCTGACCGGGCGAGGCGGAACCGATGGTGTCGGCGATCACGATTTCTCCGGCGCCCTGCTCGTGCATGCGCGCGGCCAGGCGCACCACTTCCGCGAGCGGCGTCTCGCCCTCGAAGGGGCAATCGAAGGCCACTGCCACGTAGGCGCGCGTGCGCATGCCAAGGCGCTGCGCCTCGGCCAGCGTCCGCGCGCTGACCTCGGTGGCTTCGTGCAGCCCCATGTTGATGTTCTTGCGGTTCATGGTCTCCGTGGCGGAGAGCACGACCGCGATCTCCCGCGCGCCGGCCGCATGGGCGCGCTCCAACCCCTTGAGGTTGGGCACCAGCACCGAACTGCGCAGTTCCGGCAGCGCCTCGTTCAGTTGGGCAACCAGTTCGCCGGCATCGGCCATCTGAGGCACGGCCTTGGGCGACACGAAGCTCGTCGCCTCCACGCTCTGCACGCCTGCGGCGGCCAGCAGGCGGATCAACTCCAGCTTGGCCGCGGTCGACACCTGCACCTGCTGGTTCTGCAATCCGTCGCGCGGGGCGACGTCGGTGATGTGGATTCGTTCCATGGTGCGAGGCCTAGGCGATGGCACCGTCGCGCCGGAGTTGTTCGAGTTGTTCGGGCGAGTAGCCGGCCAGCTGCGTCAGCACGCTGCGCGTGTGCTCGCCCAGCGCGGGTGGGCAGGTGTAGGTCTTGCTGGACGCCGCGGAGAGCTTGATCGGATTGCCCGGCATGCGCAGCATCTCGCCGGTCTTGAGCGGCACTTCGACCACCATGTCGCGTGCGCGCACCTGCACGTCGTTGAGCGCCTGCTCGAAGTTGTTGACCGGTCCGCAGGGAATGCGCGCTGCGCGCAGCCGCTCCAGCCAGTAGGCCGTCGGCTGCTTCTGCAACTCGGCGCCGACGATGGCGTCGATCTCCGCCTTCGCCGCGTAGCGCACCGGTTGCTGGAGGTACTCGGGCTTGCGCAACGCCGGCAGGTCGATGAACTCGACGAAGCGCTCGAAGAAAGCATCGCCGATGCACGCGATGATGATGTGACCGTCGGCCGTCGGGTAGCTGTTGTAGGGCACGTGCACGAAGTGGCCGTTGCCGATGCCGGCGGGCACGTGGCCGGACATCAGGTGCATGGTCGCCATGTAGTTGAGCAACGAGATCTGCGCGTCGAGCATCGAGATGTCGACGTGCTGGCCGCGGCCGGTGCGCTCGCGCTCCGCGAGCGCCGCGAGCACGCCCATCGCGCCGAACATGCCGCCACCGAGGTCGCCGATCGGAATGCCGCTACGTGTCGGGCCGGTCTCGGGCGTGCCGGTGATCGACATGCCGCCGCCCATGGCCTGCACCACTTGGTCGAAGGCAGGGCGATGGGTTTCGGGACCACTCTGGCCGAAGCCGGTGACCGAGCACGTGACGATGCGCGGGTTCACTTGCGACAGCGAGTCGTAGTCGATGCCCAGCCGCGCCGTCACGCCGACGCTGAAGTTGTCGAACACCACGTCGGCCTGCCGCACGAGGTCGAGGAACACGGTCTTGCCGGCCTCGCTCTTGAGGTCTACGCAAACGCTCTCCTTGTTGCGGTTGAGCGTGAGGTAGTAGGCGCCCATGCCGTCGCGGGCGTAGTCAGGGTCGTTTTCGAGCAACCGACGCGTGCCCTCGCCGGTGCCGGGCGGTTCGACCTTGATGGTGCGTGCACCGAGATCGGCCAAAAGCATGGTGCCGTAGGGACCCGAGAGCATGTGGGTCAGGTCCAGCACGGTGATGTGTTCGAGTGCCAAGTGCGATGTCTCCGTAAAACGTGTTCGCTCTACGTGTTGCATGCACCGTGCCAAAGCATCGCTGTCTCGCAACTCATTGATTTGAAAGACTTTTTCCGAAGATTGCCTTCTGGATTTTGTTCCATGCGACATCTATGGAACACTCATACGTTTCACCGAGACGCATCCTTTCCATGGCGACCCATTCCTTTCAGCGGACACGCCTGCCCCGGCTCTGCTTTCTCAGCTACCGGCAGATCCGCGAATTCGCCATGCCGGTGGTCGCCGAATATGTCGGCCGCGCCGACATCGAAGTGGTGGACGGCACCTTCGGCGGCGCGCTGGAGATCGCGCGCGATCGCATCGCGCGCGGAACGGTCGACGCCTTCGTCAGCGCCGGCTCGAACGCCAGCATCCTGCGGGCCGGCCTCGAAGCGCCCGTGGCCACCATCCAGCTCGGCGGCTTCGACCTGCTGCAGGCGCTCATCAAGGCCCGGCGCATTTCGAGCCGCGTAGGGGTGGTGATGTACGGCCAGACCATCCCCGAACTGGATGCGGTGAAGGACCTGCTCAACATCGAGATCACGCAGTACGCCTACCAGACGCCGGACGACGCGCGCCAGCAATTCGAGA
The DNA here is from genome assembly GCF_030317005.1 of Variovorax sp. J22R115. NCBI lineage: Bacteria > Pseudomonadati > Pseudomonadota > Betaproteobacteria > Burkholderiales > Comamonadaceae > Variovorax > Variovorax sp. J22R115. The sequence goes on from NZ_JASZYM010000013.1 coordinate 56,484, forward strand.
TGCTGCGCCGGGACGGTTTCGAGGTCATCGTCGGATCGAGCCTGGTGGTCGAACTGGCCGAGGAAGCCGGGTTGCACGGGCTCCTGGCCTACTCGCTGGCAAGCATCCGCAAAGGCTTCGAGGATGCTATCGAGCTGGCGCGCGTGGCCCGACTCGAGGCAGGCCGCTACGAGCAGCTCAACGGCGTGCTGCACAACCTGCAGGAAGCCGTGCTGGCCGTGAACCGCGACAACTGCATCATCGCGGTCAATCCGCCGATGCAGCAGCTGCTGGGCACGCCGCATCGGCCGCTGCTGGGACAGCGCCTCGATCTCGTGGAGCCCGAGTTGTCGCTCCAGCCCACGCTGGACACGGGCACCGAGGAGCGCGCAGCGGTGCAGCGCTATGCCCGGCGCGACTGGATTGCCAATCGCACCCCGATCCGGGAGCATGGCGAGATCGTGGGCGCGGCCATCACGCTGTACGACGCCCGCAAGATCCAGGAGGCCGATACCAGCCTGCGCATGCAGCAACGCCGCCATCAGAACGCGGCGAAGCACGGCTTCGCCAGCCTCGTCGGACAGAGTCCGGCGTTCGTTCGCGCCGTCAACACGGCGCGCCGCTTCGCAAAGACCGACCTCGGCGTGTTGATCGCCGGGGAGAGCGGTGTCGGCAAGGAACTCTTCGCGCAGGCAATCCACAACGACAGCGCACGCGCCGACCGGCCTTTCGTCGCGGTCAATTGCGCGTCCTTTCCCGAGACGCTGCTGGAGAGCGAACTGTTCGGCTACGAGGAAGGCGCCTTCACCGGCTCACGCCGCGGCGGCAAGCGCGGGCTCTTCGAGACCGCCCACACGGGCACGCTGTTCCTGGACGAGATCGGCGACATGCCGCTGTCGCTGCAGACGCGCCTGCTGCGGGTGCTGCAGGAACGGGAGATCACGCGCCTTGGCGCCACGGCGCCTATTCCGGTGGACGTGCGCGTGATCGCAGCCACCCACCAGCCGCTCGAAGAGATGATTGCCGCGCGGCGCTTCCGACAGGACCTCTACTACCGCATCAACACCCTGCGCCTGTCGCTGCCGCCGCTGCGCGAACGCGGCGATGACATCGCCGAACTCGCCCGGGCCCACGTGCGGCGTTGCCTCCATCGACTGGGCTCGCGCATCGATGCCGATGCCGCGTTGGCACCGTTGCTGCCGCAGTTCATCGCCTGCGACTGGCCCGGCAACGTGCGCGAACTGGAAAACATCAGCGAACGAGTCGCGGTGTTCCTCCTGCAGTTCGACCGCCTCGAAGACATCCGCTACGACGAGTTGCGGCACGACTGCCCCGAACTGTTCGAGCGGCATCTTCCGGGAACGCAGCCATTGCGGGAGCGCGTGCTGGAAGCCGTGCGACTCGCCGATGGCAATCGCCAGCGCGCCGCGAAGAAGCTGGGTGTCAGCCGCTCGACCTTGTGGCGCTGGCTGCGCGAGTTCGAGCTCCAGCCCGACAGGTCCTAGTTCGCCTCGGTGCTGCGATCAGGCGACGACCCCGCGCTCACCACGCGCTGGTCGTCGTTGAGGGTGGCCGTAAAGACCATGGGCGAGTTCGGCGGCTGGACCCAGCGCCATTCCCAGTCGGTCTGGTTCTTGAGGGGATAGGGCGTGCGCTTCGCGGGCTTGCCCAGCAGCTTGCGCAAGTCTTCCATGGGCATGCCGGGCCGCACCTTGTCGAAGTTCTCGGGCGTGAGCACCTGGCGCAAGGCGCTCATCTTGCCGTCGGAGCCGATGGTGATCATGTAGTTCTTCTGGCCCTGGGGCTGGCGGTTGTATTCGAACACCCGCCCCTGAGGCGAATCCCAGATGTTCTCGGGTTGGCCGAAGCGCGCACGCACGTCGGCCTCCGTGGACACCCCCTCCTCCAATTCGCTGATGCGTTTCATGTCGCAGGCCGCAAGCCAGAAGACAGTGCTCAGAAGCGCAGTCGCCAGGCGCCAACGGGTTCTCGATCGCGCCATGGCGCCTCCTTGTCAATGAGTGGCGCCGAGTCTAAGTCCGCCTCCCGGCGGGCCTCAGTTCTGCGCGAAGCAGAACAGCAGGCCGCCGCCGCCCGTCTTCTTCAGCGCATCCAGGCTGCAGCCCTGGGTGGGATGCGACGAGTTCCACGACTTCATCGGGGGGCTCTCGTTCAGGCCGATGCGGTCGTGGTGGCCCACGATGGCCGAGCCGTCGCCGCTCTTGGTCCAATTGCCGCAGGTGTTGTCCTTGCCGTCGGCGATGGCGCGGCCATCGGGCGACGAGCCAGTCAGGATGTCGTGCTGGTTCACCGGATCGCCGCGGCCGCTGACGATGTCGCCTTTTTCGGTCAGTGCGGTCTGCTTGGTGAGGTTGTTCGTGCCGTGCAGTTCGTCGACGTTGCTCGCGATCAACTGGCCCTTGACGTTGTACCAGGGGCCGGTGCCGACACGGTCACGGGCATTCACTGCCGGGCTGGCGCCCGCAGCGTTGGAGCTTAGGTAGGCGCGCCAGGTACGGCCGCCCGCGCCAACGCTCGCGGCCAGGCTCTGGCAATAGCGATCGGCCCCCGCCAGCCCGCCGAAGTCGGCGCCCTTGCCGGGGTTCGCGCTGGTGACGAAGAAGCCCGTCTTGTTCTGTGACGTCGCAGGCCCCGTGGTGTTGCAGGCGACCAGCAGCACGGCCGTGGCGGCGGTGGCAACGAAGTACATCGAGTGTCGGCGCTTCATGAGCAGTCTCCTTCGGATGGTTGGGAGCCGCCACGCTAGCGCATGCCGACAGCCGCTTCAAGGCGGATTCCACCGGGTAAAATCCCCGCCAAAGGTTCTTACTGCCATGTCCATCTTCGCCCGCCCCCACTACACGTCCGAAATCACCCACTTCATCGAACAGATGAAGGAGAAGAAGCCGACGCTGGAGGCCGAACAGCGCGCCGGCCGTGCGCTCCTGTGGGACAAGCACCTCGATCGCAGCCTGCTGACCGAGTACAGCGAGGCCAAGGTGCCGCAGCAGCCCTACGTCTACCAGACCCGCGTCAAGTAAGTGACCATTCGGGCCGTACCGGGCTCCGGCAGCCGCCGCCAGGGCGATGGCGCCGCGACGGGCGACAGCAGCCGTTCCACGCAGGACGAGGTCATCGCCGACGACAGCGTGGCCCTGGTCACCGGCATGCCCGACGTGATCGACCAGGTCGCGCTCGCCCGGCTCTACGGCGAGCCGTTGTTCGCGCTGCCGAACGACCTGTACATCCCGCCCGAAGCGCTACAGGTGTTCCTGGAGGCCTTCGAAGGCCCGCTGGACCTGCTCCTCTACCTGATCCGCAAGCAGAACTTCAACATCCTCGACATCCCGATGGCAGGACTGACGCGGCAGTACCTCAGCTACGTCGACGAGATCCGCCAGACCAACCTCGAGCTCGCGGCCGAATACCTGCTGATGGCCGCGATGCTGATCGAGATCAAGTCGCGCATGCTGCTGCCGCCCAAGAAGACGGCCGAAGGCGAGGAAGCCGAGGACCCGCGCGCCGAACTGGTCCGCCGCCTGCTCGAATACGAACAGACCAAGCTGCAGGCCGCATCGCTGAGCGCCATGCCCCAGGCTGGTCGCGACTTCTGGAAGGCGCAGGTCTACATCGAGCAATCGCTCAAGCCGCGTTTTCCGGATGTGAACGTGGTCGACCTGCGCGAAGCATGGGCCGACATCATGAAGCGCGCCAAGCTCGTGCAGCACCACAAGATCTCGCGCGAGGAACTCAGCGTGCGCGAGCACATGAGCATCGTGCTGCGCCACCTGCAGGGGCGCCAGTTCGTGGAGTTCGAAAAGCTCTTCGACGTGACGCGGGGCACGCCGGTGCTGATCGTCACGTTCATCGCGATGCTCGAACTGGCGAAAGAGACGCTGATCGACATCACCCAGGCCGAGGCGTTCGCGCCGATCTACGTGCGGCTGGCCTACTCGCCGGCCTGAGCCCCACGCCGGAGCCGCTTCAGGCGGATTCGACGCCGGGCTCGCGGCCCATCAGCTCCGCGACTGCTTCCGCTGGCCGCACGCGCCCATCGAGCAGCGCCACGACGCTCGACGCAATGGGCATCTCGACGCCCAGATGCCGCGCGCGCTGCACGACCGTGCGAGCGCAATAGACGCCTTCGGCCACGTGGCCCAGCGAGTTCACCGCCTGCTCCAGCGTGAGGCCCTGGGCCAGCAGCAAACCGACCTTGCGGTTGCGGGAGAGGTCCCCCGTCGCTGTGAGGACGAGGTCGCCCAAACCGGACAGGCCCATGAAGGTGTCGGGCCGCGCGCCGAGCGCTGCGCCGAAGCGCGTCATTTCAGCGAGGCCGCGCGTGATCAGCGCAGCACGCGCGTTGAGACCGAGGGACAGCCCGTCCGCGAGGCCGGTCGCGATGGCCAGGACGTTCTTGACCGCGCCACCGATCTCCACGCCGACGATGTCTTCGTTGGCGTAGACGCGCAGTGCGGGGCCATGTAAGGCACCGACCAACGCTTCGCGCACCGAAACATGCGAACTCGCCGCGACCAGCGCCGTCGGCCGGCCCTGCGCGACTTCCAGTGCGAAGCTCGGCCCACTCAGCACGCCGGCGAGCAGCCGTGGCGCAACGCGCGCCTGGATTTCGTGAGCCAGCAGGCCTTCCTCGCCCGAATCGGCAATGGCAGGCTCGACCCCTTTGGACAGCCAGGCAACCGGGCAGGCCACGTCGCGCAGCTTGCCGAGTTGCTCCCGCAAGGCAGCCATCGGCGTCGCGACGATCACGAGATCGGCGTGTGCCACCGCGGCGAGCGCATCGCCTGCCAGGAGATCCAGCGAGGGAGGAAGCGCGACGCCGGGCAGGTAGCGCGCGTTTTCACGCGCTGCCGACATGGCTTGGATCTGGGCCGCGTCACGGCCCCACAGGGTGACCGTGTGCCGGGCCGCCGCATTGACCGCCAGCGCCGTGCCCCATGCACCGGCGCCGAGCACGCAGATTCTCATCGGTGCGTGCGCTGGCGGATTACTGCGTGATGATCGGCGAGGTCTGCGCCGCGGCTTGCGCCTGCTGCTGCTCGAACATCGCCTGGAAGTTGATTTCGGCCAGGTGCACCGGCGGGAAGCCGCCGCGCTGAATCACGTCAGCCACGTTGCCGCGCAGGTAGGGGTAGACGATCTGCGGGCAGGCGATGCCGAGGATCGGGCCCATCTGGTCTTCGGGCAGGTTGCGGATCTCGAAGATGCCGGCTTGCTTGGCCTCGACCAGGAACACCGTCTTGTCCTGGATCTTGGTCTGCACGGTGGCCGACACGGTGATCTCGAAGATGCCGTCGGTCACGGGCTGGGCGTCGACGCCGAGCTGGATATCGACGGTGGGCTGTTCCTGCTCGAGCAGGATGGCCGGGGAATTCGGCTGTTCGAGCGACAGGTCTTTCAGGTAGACGCGCTGGATCTGGAACACGGGATCTTGGGCTTGCTGGTCGGCCATGCTGAACTTTCGAGTGTCAAAACAATGCCCGCCCGGGGATATCCCAGAGCGGGCTTCTGGAGGTAGCCGGGGATTATCGCCCGACGAAAGGAAGTCAGGCGCTCTGCAGCAGCGGCACCAGCCCGCCGCGTCCGTCCAGCGCAATCAGGTCATCGCAACCGCCGACGTGGGTGTCGCCGATGAAGATCTGCGGCACGGTGCGCCGCTGGGTGATGTCCATCATCGTGGCACGCGCCTGCGGGTCGCTGTCGATGCGGATCTCTTCGATCTGCTCCACGCCCTTGGACTTGAGGATTTGCTTCGCGCGAATGCAGTAAGGGCAGACGGCGGTGGTGTACATCTTGACAGCTTGCATCAGGGGTATCTCGGGGAAGTTCAGGCCTTTTCAACCGGCAGGTTAGCGTCTTTCCAGGACTTGAGTCCGCCGGCGACGGCTTGGGCTTGTTCGTACCCCAGCTTCTTGGCGGTCGCCACGGCGCGCTGGGCACGCGCGCCGGTGGCACATACAAGCAACAGGGGCAACGACTTGTTCTTGACCGTGGCGGCAAGCTTTTGCTCGAGCTGGTTGAGCGGCACGTTCTTCGCTCCGGTGACGTGGCCTGAGGCAAACTCCTCGGGTTCGCGCACATCGACCACCACCGCGCGCTCGCGGTTGATGAGTTGCACCGCGCCCTGCGCCGTGAGCGATCCGGCGTTTGCGCCGCGCACCATCGGCCATGCCAGCATGCCGCCGGAGCTGAGTGCAATCAGGATCAGCATCCAGTTGTCGATGATGAATTTCACGGTATTCCTTGAGTGGCAAACCTCGGATTTTAGAATGTCGGGTTTACGCACGCGTTCCCAAAGGCCTCTCCCATGCACAAACTGGTACTGATCCGCCACGGCGAATCGACCTGGAATCTCGAAAACCGCTTCACCGGCTGGACCGATGTCGACCTGACGTCGACCGGTATCGAACAGGCCAAGCAGGCTGGCCGACTCCTGAAGGCCGAGGGTTACGACTTCGACGTCGCCTATACCAGCGTGCTGAAGCGCGCCACCCGAACCCTCTGGCACACGCTCGACGAACTCGACCGCACCTGGCTGCCGGTGGTGCATTCCTGGCGCCTGAACGAACGCCATTACGGCGGGCTGCAGGGCCTCAACAAGGCCGAGACCGCCAAGAAATACGGCGATGACCAGGTTCTGGTCTGGCGCCGCAGCTACAACACGCCACCGCCGCCGCTGGAAGCCAACGACCCGCGCAGCGAACGCAGCGACGTGCGCTACGCCAAGCTGGCGCCCGAGCAGGTGCCGTTGACCGAGTGCCTCAAGGACACAGTGGCACGCGTCTTGCCTTTCTGGAACGAATCCATGGCGCCCGCCATCCGCGCCGGGCGCCGCCTGGTGGTCGCGGCGCACGGCAATTCGATCCGCGCCCTCGTGAAATACCTCGACGGCATCTCCGACGATGCGATCGTGGGTCTCAACATACCCAACGGGATTCCGCTGGTCTACGAACTGGACGACGACCTCAAGCCGTTGCGCCACTACTACCTCGGCGATGCGGACGCGGCCGAGAAAGCCGCAGCCGCGGTGGCTGCACAAGGCAAGGGTTAACGAAAGTCTGACCTTCGTCTGCGGATTCGCGGAACCACGGCAGACAACTTGCTTCCAAGCCCTGTATATTGGATTGACAGGCGACAAGGACACTTACACATGGGCCAGAAATTGAAGATCACCGGCTGGGTTGCCGCGGGCGCCTTTGCCGGCGCGCTCACCACCGTCTCGTTGCAAACTGTTGCACGAGGCTCTCTGGCTCCCCTGCCGCTCGAAGAACTGCAGCAGCTTGCTGCGGTTTTTGGCATGGTCAAGAGCGACTACGTCGAACCGGTCGACGAGAAAAAGCTGATTTCCGATGCCATCTCCGGCATGGTGGCCGGCCTCGATCCGCACTCGCAGTACTTCGACAAGAAGTCGTTCAAGGAATTTCGCGAAGGCACCACCGGACGCTTCGTCGGCGTGGGCATCGAGATCTCGCAGGAAGACGGCCTGATCAAGGTGGTCTCCCCGATCGAGGGTTCCCCGGCCTTCCGTGCCGGCCTCAAGCCGAACGACCTGATCACCAAGATCGACGACACCGCCGTGCGCGGCCTGACGCTCAATGAAGCCGTCAAGCGCATGCGCGGCGAAGCCAATACCAAGGTGCTGCTCACGATCTACCGCAAGGATGAGAACCGCACCTTCCCCGTGACCATCACGCGCGAGGAAATCCGCACGCAATCGGTTCGCGGCAAGATCATGGAGCCGGGCTACGGCTGGATTCGCCTGTCGCAGTTCCAGGAACGCACTGTCGATGACTTCGTCAAGAAGGTCGAGGAGCTCTACAAGCAGGAACCCAACTTGAAGGGTCTGGTGCTCGACCTGCGTAACGATCCGGGCGGCCTGCTCGACGCCGCCGTGGCGATCTCCGCTGCATTCCTGCCGGAAAACGTCACCGTGGTCTCGACCGATGGCCAGTTGGCCGAGAGCAAGTCTGTCTACAAGGCGGCGCCGGAGTTCTACCAGCGCCGTGCCGGCAGCGACCCGCTGCGTGGCCTGCCGGCTGCGCTCAAGACCGTGCCGCTGGTGGTGCTCGTCAATGAAGGCTCCGCCTCTGCCAGCGAAATCGTCGCCGGCGCGTTGCAGGACCACAAGCGCGCGACCGTGATGGGCAGCCAGACCTTCGGCAAGGGTTCGGTGCAAACCGTGCGCCCGCTCGGTCCGGATACCGGCCTCAAGATCACGACGGCGCGCTACTACACGCCCAGCGGCACTTCGATCCAGGCCAAGGGGATCGTTCCGAACGTGCTGGTCGACGAAAGCGCCGAAGGCAGCCCCTTCGCCGCGCTGCGCATGCGCGAAGCCGACCTCGAGAAGCATCTCGCCAGCGGCCAGGGCCCGGAAAACAAGGACCCTGAACGCGAAAAGGCACGCGACGAGGCTCGCAAGCGCCTCGAGGAAGAAGCCAAGAAGCCGCCGCAGGACCGAAAGGTGCCTGAATTCGGCACGCCGCAGGACTTCCCGCTGATGCAGGCGTTCAACCGCCTCAAAGGCCAGCCCGTGCTCGTCAGCAAGACGCAAGTGATCGTGGACAACAAGGAAGAAAAGAAAGAAAACTGATCCTGGGTGGCTCCCGTGAGTGAGCCAACACCCTGCGATCCGCGCGGCGCATGGAAGACCAAGACCTCCTGCGCTACTCGCGCCACATCCTGCTCGAGGAATTCGGCATCGACGGCCAGGCACGCGTCAGCGCGGCTCATGCGCTGGTGATCGGAGTCGGGGGTCTGGGGTCGCCGGTCGTGCTGTATCTGGCAGCGGCCGGGGTTGGCCACATCGCCCTGGTCGATGACGACGAACTCGACCTGACCAATCTGCAGCGCCAGGTTGCGCACACCACGGCGCGCGTGGGAATGGCCAAGGTCGACTCGGCTGCAGAGGCGATGCGCGCCATCAATCCCGACATCTCGATCGAAACCCACAGACTGCGTGCCGACGACGACCTCCTTGCCCGGATGGTCGCCGCGGCGGATGTGGTGATCGATTGCAGTGACAACTTCGCCACGCGCCATGCAGTGAACCGCGCTTGCGTGACGCATGGCAAGCCGCTGGTGGCCGGCGCGGCCATTCGCTTCGATGGGCAGTTGAGCGTCTATGACACCCGCGACCCGGCTTCGCCCTGCTATGCCTGCCTATTCCCGCCCGACGCGGATTTCGAGGAAACCCGTTGCGCGGTACTCGGCGTGTTCGCTCCCGTCGTCGGCACCATCGGAACCTTGCAGGCCAGCGAGGCGTTGAAGTTGCTCGCGGGCATCAGTCCCTCGCTCGCGGGAAGCCTGCTGATGTTCGACGGTCGACGCACCGCATTCGACACCCTGCGCGTCGCGCGCGATCCCGCCTGCAGCGTCTGCGGGCATCGCCCGGTCGGCTAGCCACCGGTCGCCGAAGATTGCCTCTTGGCCTTGGCCGCACCCGCGGCCGCGGCGCGCGAACTCGGTTGCTTCGCCTCGGCCAGCACCTCCTGGCAGTCGGCATCCTGGCCCGGGCCGGTTTCAATGGTCGCGGCCAATGCAAGCAGAGGGTTGATCAAACCCAGCGCCACAGCCGCGGCGCCGCGTGTCGCCAACGGACCGGCCTCTACGCCGGCCTTGGGTGACGCAAAGGTGCCGCGAACGATCAGCGGTGTACGCAACGCCAGGATGCTCACGTCCTTGGGCTGCTGCCGCACGACGATGTCCATCGACTCGTTCGCCAAGTTGATCTGGCCGGTGGCGTTGAACACCGTATCGGACGTGTCGAAAACCAGGCTGCGACCGTTCATCACGCCCTTCTCGACGTCGAATGCCACGGCGGCGCAACGCAGCGTCACGTTGTGGTCGCCTTCCAGCAGGAACTTGATGATCTCACCGCCATCGAGCCCCATGAACTCCAGCAGCAGATTGCTGAACTGCCCGCGGCCGGTGATGGCCGCCACGTCGCCCGAGGCGCCGCCGAGCCAGCTCGCCACAGAGTTGCCGCGCCCCGACAGATTGATTCGCCCGTCGAGCTTGCCGAAGCTGGTCTTCAAGGTCTCGACCTTCGGGATCAGCCGGTTGAGTTGCATGGCGCGGACGTCGAGCGATGCGCGAATATCTGCTGGATTCTGCGTGGCATCGATGCGGATCGCGCCGACCACGCTGCCGCTGGCAATGCCGAGGTCGAGTGGGTCCAGCGTCAGGACACCGTCCTTGAGCTTTACCTGCACGCTGCCCTTGTCCAGTGGGAGTTCACGCACGTTCCGGATACGGTCCGCCGTGTACTTCACGTCGGCATTCATCGCGCGCAGGCGCTCGAAGTCGAGGGTTGCATCGGGAAGCACCTTGCGGCCGGGATCGCGCTGCGCGCGCTTGACCTGCGTGATGGTGGGCGGCGGCGCGACGCCTTCGATGGCATTCGCCGAACGACTCGTCGGCGGCAGGCCGATGAGAGGACCGAGATCGTCCATGTCCATCACGCGCGAATGCAACGTCCCGCCAAGGTGAGGCACCTTCTGCGACTTGTCGAATTGCATCTCGCCGCCGATGTCGGAGAGGCCCAGCCGGCCCTTGAGGCCCCGCACTTCCCATAGGGAGGCCTGCTTGCGCAGGTTGCCGCTGAGGGCGTAAGGCGGTGTCTGAGGCAGTGCGATGCCCAGCGCGGGATAGAGATTGCCGAGGTTCTGGCCCCTCATGTCGAACTTCGCGTCGAGACCGTCGAGACTGGCCAGTTCGGCCACCGTGCCCTCCGCCTTGAGCCGGGTGTGGCCGGCCGAGAGCTTGATTTCGATCGGAAACGGTGGCTGCCCTGCGGCATTGAGCTGCAGCACGTTGCCGGTCCGCCCTTCGGCCGTGAGCGGCTGTTGACGGTAGCGGCCCTTGATTTCGTAGCTCAGCGGCATGTCGCCCCGGCTGGTGTCGAAGGTGAAATCGGCATGCAGGTCGATTTCGAGGTGCTTGGCGAGGAAATCGAGCGAGCCGTCGTCGACTTGCAGCAAGCCGATGGTCGGCACCGTGGCTTCGTCCGAGGTGTCTTTGCCCAGCGCCCAGGTGCGCCGTCCGTCCTGCTCCATCTGCAGGCCCAGCGTGGGTGAATCCAGTGCCAATCGGGGAAAGACGAGCTTGCGCGAGAGCAGTTGCCAGAAGCTGATGTCGAACTCAGCGCGCTCCGCTCGCACGAGATAGGGGTCTCGGGCCCAGGAAGGGTTGGCAAACTCGATTCCGTCGAGCTTGACTGTGGCAAGCCGCCACCCCATGTCCACGTCCAGGTGCCGGGTAATCTCGAACTTGCGCCCGGTCTTTTCGCTCACATAACGATTGACTGGCTCGCGAAAAAGATCCCACGGGAACAGCGCAATCACAAGCAAGAACGCGACCAGCAAGCCCAGCAAAACCGCGACCGACCTGGCCCAGACCGAGCGACGCAGCGAGGATGCAGCGGTCGCTTCCACGGTCATGAACCTTCAGTCGATCGCTGGCGTCTTGCCGATCGACGTAACGGCTTGGGGCGCAGCGAGAAAGCCGACGGCCGAAACACCAGCAGCGGTTGCCGCTTCGACCAGCCTCAGTTCGGCGATGGCAGGCTCGCCTCCCGCGACCACCGCAGCAGCGGCAGCAGTGAGCAAGCCCATGGCAACGTAGCTCCACACGATATTCATTTCGGTACCTTCTGAAGGGTGTTCGGTGTCGTGCCAGGAGCGTAGGGGCAGGGACTTACCCCCCGGGTCGGTAGCCGGCCGCAGTTACTGTGGGGCCGCGCCTACGTCCGAAGTTCGCATTCGGTCGTAAGAACAAGCCTACAGCCGGTGTCCCCGGAACCTTGCATGATGTCGGCCAATAATCAGTAGCATTTGCGACGACAGCTTTCGGGACGCAAGCCTGCCGGCCAGAATGCTCGCCAAGGGGCAAGCGGTTCTCATGGACCCAAGATTGAAAACCTACATCGTCGAAGACAACGTCACGATCCGAGAGAACCTCGTTGGCACTCTGGAAGAGCTCACGTGTATTTCGGCCATCGGCTTTGCCGAGACCGAAGCCGAGGCCAGCCAATGGCTCAGCGACAACGGCGATGAATGGGAACTGGCGATCGTCGACCTCTTCCTCAAGCAGGGCAGCGGACTCGGCGTCTTGCAGGCCTGCATGTCCCGCCGCCCGACTCAGAAAGTCGTGGTCCTGAGCAACTACGCCACCCCCGACATCCGCAAGCGCTGTGCACAGTTTGGCGTGGATGCGGTCTTCGACAAGTCGAACGAAATCGACGGCCTCATCGACTATTGCATCGAACAGGCGGCCTTGCGCCAGTCCTCAACCCGAACCTAAGAGCTTCCTCACGAAGTGCGCGCAACCTGGGGGGGCGCGCATCAATCAATCAGTTTGTTCTTCAGCGCGTAGTAGGTCAGGTCGCTGTTGGAGGAGAGGTTCATTTTCTCCATCAGGCGCGTGCGGTAGGTGCTCACGGTCTTGACCGACAGCGACAAGGTCTTGGCGATGTCGCCCGCGGTCTCGCCCTTCGCCAGCTTGAGAAACACTTGAAACTCGCGTTCGGAGAGTTGTTCGTGCGGGGCGGCATCATCCTTGCGGTCGAGCTGACGCGCCAGGAGTTCGGCCACTGCCGGCGTAATGTAGCGGCGGCCCAGCGAGATGGTGCGGATCGCATTGACGATCTCGATCGGATCGCATTCCTTGTTGAGATAGCCGCTCGCGCCCTGACGAATCAGGTTCATCGCGTAGTGCTCTTCGGGGTAGCCGCTCAGGATGAGGATGCCGACATCCGGTGCCTTGGCGCGAATCATCGCAAGCGCATCGATGCCGCTTTGCCCGGGCATCGAGAGGTCCATCACCAGCACATCGAGTTCAGTGGTGCGAACAAGTTCGATCGCTTCGCGACCGCTGGCGGCTTCGCCCACCACCCGCAGGTCGACGTGCTCGGAGAAAAACTGGCGCAAACCGGAGCGCACGATGGCGTGGTCGTCCACAATTCCGATCTTGATCATCTGTTACCTTCGTCGTTGTATCGCGGCCCATTTGCGTCGCAACATGCCGGTCCCTGGTCGGCTCTGATTATTCACGAATTTGAACCGCAGGCATTGCTCGAAAACCTCATGCGCTGGCTAGCTTTCCCGAAGATGGCTCTGGGCCTGACGCTCGCCGTGCTGGCAGCGCTGGTGCTGGTGGGCATCAACGAAGCCGGCTATCGACAATCCTCTCAGGCACTCACCGAAGTCGGCGACGCCCAGCGCGCGCGCATGGTGCTCAACCTGATACTGCAGAACATCCTCGATGCAGAAACGGGCCAGCGCGGCTATTTGCTGACAGGGGAGCCCCGCTATCGCGAACCTTACGACACGGCGGTCAAGCAGGTGGACGGTCACCTGGCCGCGCTCCAGATCCTTTACGCCGGGCGCCCCGGCGAGCTCGCGCAGCTCAACCAGGTCGCAAAGCACGTTGCACGCAAGCTCGCCGAGATGGAGATGAGCGTCCGCTTGCGCCGGGACGGCAACGAAGACGCGTGGAAATTCGTCATCACGACCGACGTGGGCCGCGAGGAAATGGAATCCATTCGCAATGAGATCAACGATCTGATCGCGATCCGGAACGATGAACTCACGCGCGGACAACTGCAGATCGCGAAATCCTTGCGCTTCGCGCGCATCGGCATCGGCCTGGTCACGCTGGCAGGCCTCGCCGCCTTTTTCCTCTACCTGAGACAGACCCACGCACTGCGCTCCGTCGGCGAACGGCAGCAGAAAGCGTTGGAGCGGGAACGCAATGCGCTGGAAAGTGAGGTGCGGGAGCGCACAACGACGCTGGCCGAGCTCGCCACCCACCTGCAGCAGGTGCGCGAAACCGAGCGGGGCTACCTGGCCCGCGAACTGCACGACGAGTTGGGCTCCCTGCTCACCGCCGCCAAGCTTGACGTCGCGCGCCTGAAGTCCCGCCTGACCGACTCGCCCGATGCAACGCAGCGGCTCCAGCATCTGAACGAGCTTCTCAACAGCGGCATCGCCCTCAAGCGCCGCATCATCGAAGACCTGCGGCCGTCATCGCTCTCCAATCTGGGGCTCGTCGCTTCGCTCGAAATCCTCGGGCGCGAGTTTGCGGAGCGTTCGAACATCGAGATCGAGATGGTGCTCGAACCCGTGATCCTGGACGAGTCGAACCAACTCACCGTCTATCGCATGGTGCAGGAAAGCCTCACCAACATCAGCAAGTACGCACAGGCCACCGAGGCCAGCATCGTGATGAAGAACTACGGCAACCACGTCGTCGTGGAAGTCAGCGACAACGGCAAGGGTTTCGATACGCAGCACGCGCGTCCTTCGACGCACGGCCTCGCCGGCATGCGGCATCGCGTCGAGGCGGCCAAGGGCAAGCTCACCGTCTCGTCGTCCGCGGGCCGGGGCACGCAGTTGAGCGCAGTCCTGCCGTCGAGCCCGGCCTGACCACTGCCTCCCGTCCCCTTCGTTCTTGCCCGCCGCGAATGGTGGGCGGTGATTCGGCCCTCTCCTACGCCCCCCGCCCCCTGCTGCTGACAGGGCGCCAAGGACGGCCCTCTTAACGTTGATCCCAGGCCGTTCAGCAACCCGGACGCGCTGGTATTCATCTCAACGAGGCCATCCTCGAAAGGAGTTCAACATGTTGCATTACGCAGTCGTGTTCCTGGTCATTGCCTTGATAGCCGCGCTGTTCGGATTCGGCGGCATCGCCGCCAGTGCCGTGGGTATCGCGAAGATCCTGTTCGTGATCTTCCTGATCCTGGCTCTCGCCAGTTTCATCGCGGGCTTGATACGACGCGGGTAGCGTCGTTACGATGAGCAGGCACTCGCAGACAAATTCAATCTCCTGGAAGGATCCATTCATGAATACGACCACCAAGACTCCCTCGCAACTGGCCGAGGATGCGCGCCAGACGGCAAACGACGCCATCGACACGACGCGTGCCTATGCGCAGAACGCGGTGAACGCCGCAGGCGAAAAGGTTCGTGACCTGCGTCGCGAGGCCGAGCCTGCCGTGGAGCAACTCGCTGCTCGGGTCCAGCAGGCCGTGCAGCGCGGGCTGGACGCCGCATCGACGACCAGCGCCCGTGCCCAGCGCCGCTTCGAGGCCGCTGCCGACGTCACTGGCAAGTACATCGCCGACCAGCCGGTCCGCTCCGTGCTCGTGGCCGCGGCTGCTGGCGCAGCGATCACGGCATTGATCGTATTGGCCGCCCGTCGTCGGGACGACTATTGATATCGACCTGATGGTCTGATCGCCCCTCGTCGGCTCCGGTGAGCCCAGTCCACAGCACCTGGCAGCAACATGCTTCATCCCATTTACTCCACGGTGCTCGGGCATCCTGAACTGATCGCCGATCACATTGCCAACTACGGCGCGCTCGTGCGGCAGGAGACGCACGAAGCCAGCCGCAGCCTGGTCGCCCGAATGGTCGCGGGAGTCCTGGCTGCGGTCAGTGCCATGCTTGCACTGGGGTTGATCGGCGTGGCCGTGATGCTCGGCACGCTGCATGGAAACTTTCATTGGGTTCTGGCGGTGGTGCCGGGGGTTGCCATCTTGATCGCGCTGGTGTCAGCCTATGTGGCGTCACGGCCTCAGGAATTCCACGCGTTCGCAGATCTCCGGGCGCAGATCGACGCCGACGTTCGCGCGCTCCACGTCGCCGGAGAACGCCATGGCGGCTGAGCCCACAAGCCTTTCACCGCAAGAGCGGTTGGCGATCTCCCGCAGGGCGCTCGTTTCTCAATTGCAGGGCGAGAGCCGTCGCGCGCGGGATGAGCCACCTCTGATTGAAAGCCCTCCCCGATCGCCTGGCACCTCCGCTCAGTTCGCCTGGGGCGCGGTGGCGCAGAACGTCGCCCGGCGCTGGTGGCGAAGACATCCGGCCAATGCAGTCGCTCAGGTAGCCCGTCCACTGCTGGAGCGCTACGCACGCGAAGAGCCGGCAAAGCTCATGGCCGCCGCTGCCGGCGTCGGCGCGTTGCTGGTGCTAATCAAGCCGTGGCGCCTGCTGTCCATCACCGCCGTGGTGGCCGCCGCCCTGAAGACATCGGACACGGCCGACCTGGTGAACACGTTGATGCAGAAAAACGCAAACCCACGAAAGGATCCTCTATGAACACTGCCGTCAAAGAGCGCACGGAACATCTGGTCCTCGACCAGGCCGCCATCGATGCGGCATCCAAGAGCCTCGACGAAGGCGCCGTCACGCCGAGCTACGGACCTTGGCGCGACGACATCGTCAAGCTGCTCAACGACGCACTCGCAACCGAGTTGGTCTGCGTGATGCGCTACAGGCGCCACTACTTCACGGCCAGCGGAGAAGCTTCACCGAAGATTGCCGAGGAATTTCTCGTCCACGCCAATGAAGAACTGGGACACGCGGACAAGATTGCCGAGCGCATTGTCCAACTCGGCGGCGAGCCGGATTTCAACCCGAAGACACTGCTGGACCGCAGCCACGCTGATTACAACGAGGCCCTGGGCCTGCAGGCGATGGTGCGCGCCAACCTCGTGGCGGAACGAATCGCCGTGGAGTCCTATCGCCAGATGATTTCCCTCATCGGAGACAAGGACCCGACGACCCGCCGCATGCTGGAAGAGATCCTCACCGACGAGGAAGAGCATGCCGATGAGTTGAAGGACTGGCTCGATCGTTGATGCATCGAGCGAACCATGAAAAAGCCCGGGAGCCCCGGGCTTTTTCTTGAGTGAAGAAGTCCGGCAGCGGACTTACATCTTGACTTCCAGATTGTTCTTCACGGCGCTGACGCCCTTCACGGACTTCGCGATCTCTTCCGCACGCGCCTTGGCCGCCGCATTGGGGGCCGGGCCGCTGAGGCTCACCGTGCCACCCTTGGTGTCGACGTCGATCTTGATCGCGCTCAAGTCCGGATCCTTGGCGAGGCCAGTCGACACGGCGGCTGTGATGGCGGCATCGTCCACAGCGCCCGCTACGGCGGCGCCTGCGTCCTTCGCCGCTTCCTTGGTCGATGCGGCGGCAGACTCCGACTTGGCCTTGGCATCCGCGCCCGCCTGGTCGGTCTTGGCAATCGCCGAATCCACCTTCTGGCCCGCTGTCTGGTTGCTGCCCTTGTCGCCGCAAGCGGTCAGTGCAAGCGCGCCACTGGCCAGCAGCAACGCCAGCCAACGACCTGAATGTCTGGAGATAGGGTTGAGATCAGTCATGGGAACCTCCTGTCGTTCGATGGAAGGGCCTGCGCACCTTCATGCGCAAGCCAGACCTGGAGTCACAGCTTGTCGGCGTCGCCCTCGATAGCGTCCTTGGCCTTTTCCTTGACGTCGCCATAGGTCTTCTGAACTTTGCCGGCCGCTTGGTCGACCACGCCTTCCGTCTGAAGCTTTTCGCTACCGGTGACCTTGCCGGCGACTTCCTTCACCTTTCCCTTGGCCTCTTCGACGCGGCCTGCCACTTGGTCCTTGTTCATATCGATTCCTTCGCAAAAGTTGGTGAGTGGTGGTTCGCCCGAACCACTGCATTCAATCTAGCGAGGGCGTCACGCCTAAGTCCTGCGGCAGGGGCTCGACATGCTGTAGGACTCGGGGAAGTCAGGCTGTCACGATCCAGCCTTCGATTGGGTCGATTTCCGCTGGAAGACCGTAGCCGTGGCCGACGCTCGAACTGCGCGACGCGGCCCAGGCGGCTTGCAGCAGGCACAGTGACGCGTCGATGCAATCGCCTTTGGCGTCGCCGAGCAGCCGCTCCCGCATGGCCTTGTCCACGACAAGTCGAAGTTGCAGGCGGGAAGAGCCTCTCTCAAGCGCCTTGATGAGATCGACCCTTGCTTGCCGGCGGCCTTCGGTTTGCCCGGCCGGATCGTCGCTCTTGTAGCTGCGCCGCCCGATCAACTCGCGCGCCAGCAGGCCGGGATAGCCTTCCAGCGCGATGCGCGTACCGCCCTGCGCGGGCTCATGCAATCCGGGCAGGATCGCCCCCGCGTCGAGCAGCCGTGGCACGCCGGCGTGCAGCATGAAGGCGACGGGAGGATTGACCCATTTCATCGACGGGCTGGAACCTGCGGGACCGTCCGTGGCCCGGTGAGCGAACTTGCCGCCGACGGGCCTCGCAGCGCAGAAGGCCGCGAAGGTTTCGCGGATTTCCGCGCGGCCGAGTCCGGCGTAGTGCGCGATGAGCGCTGTCCACTGCAGGGGCCAGCCCAGATGTTCGACCAGTTCTCGCGGCAATCCGAAAGGAAAGTCGAACGCGCCGACCCATTTCGGTAAGGCGGCCAGCCATCGACCCCATGCATCCAGCGAATCGAAACACTCGAAGGCCGACAGTGTGACCTGCCCCGACTCGGCAGTGCCGAGGGCGATCACGATCGGTTTGTGCGCGGTCGGCGCGCTCGAAAAATCGCAGCCGAGCAGCAGCACCCGGAGGTGGATCAGTGTCGACCGACGATGGCGGCGGTCGCCATCAACTCTTCCAGCAGCGCGAGCGAGACCTGGCCCGACACGGAATAGGGATCGAGTTCCGGCCGCTCCGAGTACTTGAGCAAGGTCGACGCATTGAGCTTCGACAGGTTGACCTGTCCCATGGTCCATCCGCCGAAGCGGCGCTCCGAAATCTCTTCGTAGTGCAGCAACACCACGTCCTTGTGCCGAGGGTCCTTCTGGATGTGGCCGTACAACTCGCTGATCGCCATCCGGCCGCCTTCGATGGCCTGCAGGAAGACGCCCGCGCCATAGCAAAGGATGCCGGTGATGCCGCAGGCGGGGTTGTGCGATCGCGATTGCGCGAGGATGGCGTCGATGGCGCCTGGGCTCGTGTCCACGGCGCGGCTGGCGTAGAGAAGTCGTACGAGCATGATGTTCAGCGCTTGCGTGGAAGGAGAGAAAGGAATTCTCGGCGAAGGTTCGGATCCTTCAGGAAGACGCCGCGCATGACCGAATTGATCATCTTGCTGTCCATCTCCTTGACGCCGCGCCACTGCATGCAGAAGTGCTCCGCCTCGACCACCAGGGCCAACCCGTCGGGCTGCGTCTTTTCCTGGATCAGGTCGGCCAGTTGCACCACGGCTTCTTCCTGGATCTGCGGGCGGCCCATGACCCACTCGGCGAGCCGCGCGTACTTCGACAGGCCGATGACGTTGGTCTTCTCATTGGGCATCACGCCGATCCACAGCTTGCCGATGATCGGGCAGAAGTGGTGCGAGCAGGCGCTGCGCACGGTGATCGGGCCGACGATCATCAGTTCGTTGAGATGTTCGGCGTTGGGAAACTCGGTGAGCGAGGGCGGAGCCACATAGCGGCCCTTGAACACTTCGTTGAGGTACATCTTGGCGACGCGGCGGGCGGTGTTGCCGGTGTTGTGGTCGTTGTCGAGATCGATGACCAGGCTTTCGAGCACATCCTTCATCTTGACTTCGACTTCGTCGAGCAGATGCTCGAGTTCGCCGGGCTCGATGAACTCGGCGATGTTGTCGTTGGCATTGAAGCGCCTGCGGGCGGCGAGCAGGCGCTCGCGAATCTTCACGGACACGGGCGTGCCCTCGTCTTCAGCCCCTTCCGCGGGGCGCCTCGCGGCGTCGATGGTCCTAAGCATTAGCGCATCCTAACAGCGAATGGATGGAAGGCGATTACCCCTACAACGCCCTGCCCGCCTCGTCGTATTGCTATTTTTTTGATAGCGAAAAGTCGGTCACCAAGGGCAGGTGATCGGACATGCGGGCCCAGATCGGGCCGCGCGGCACGGAAGATGCGACCGGCTCCAGTTGCCGGCCGTAGATGAAGTCGAGCTGCGTGACCGGCAGGCGCGAAGGGTAGGTCAGCGTCCGCGGCCCGCGCAGGTCGCTCGAATCGCGCATGCCCATGGCGTTCATGGCGTAGCGCATGCGCGCGCCCCAGTCGTTGAAGTCGCCGGCGACGATCAGCGGCTCCCCGGGGGGAATCTCGCGCTCGATGAACTCGCGCAGCTGGGCGACCTGGCGAATGCGGCTGCCCTTGATCAGGCCTAGGTGGAGCACGATGGCGTGCACAGGCGTGCCGTCGAGGTCGATCGCCACATGCAGGAGCCCGCGCTGTTCGAAGCGATGGTCCGAGATGTCCTGGTGGGTCTTGCGCAGCACCGGCCAGCGCGTGAGCAGTGCATTGCCATGCTCGCCATGCCGGGTGATGGCGTTCGTCTCGTAGACCGCGGTGTAGCCCTCGGGCGCGAGGAAATCCGCCTGGGGCAATTCGGGCCAATGCCGGAAGCGGGCTGCCGCTTGGCGGTTCATCTTGCGCACCTCCTGCAGGCACACGACGTCCGCGTCGAGCTGCTCGATGGCATGGCCGAGATTGTGGATTTCGAGGCGTCGCGCCGGCCCGATGCCCTGCACACCCTTGTGGATGTTGTAGGTGGCCACACGGAAGGTATTCGCCGGCGAAGTCATCGTGCAAATTGTGGCAGGAGCAGGATCGCTTCGGCGTTCGACGGGGAAAAACAGGCGTCCGCCGCATCGCGGTAAGGCAGCCACTGCCACGCGGTGTGCTCGCGCGGGTCCAGCCGCGGCGTCACTTGTTCCGGCACGCACAGGCCGAACAGGTGCTCGGTGTTGTGGGTGACGCCAGGCGCGTAGCGCGCACGCCAGCGAGGGTAGATCTCGTAGACGTTCTGCAGCTGCCAGTCGACGAGCTTCGCGGCGAGTTCGGTGCCCTCGTCACAGAGGATGCCCGTTTCCTCTTGGACCTCTCGCGCGGCGGTGAGGCCCAGCGGCTCGTCCGCCGCATCCTTGCTGCCGGTGACCGACTGCCAGAAGTCCTCGGCGTCGGCACGCCGGATCAGCAGCACGTCGAGCGCTGGCGTGTGAATCACGACCAGCACCGACTCGGGGATTTTCCAGGGGCGCCCGCTCATGCTTGCGACCCCTGCCCGATCACGCTGCAGGTTGCACGTTGCGCAGCTTGATGTGCAGTTCGCGCAGCTGCTTTTCGTCGACGGGGCTCGGCGCCTGCGTCAGCAAGTCTTGTGCGCGCTGGGTCTTGGGGAAGGCGATCACGTCGCGTATCGATTCGGCGCCGCTCAGCAGCATCACCAGGCGGTCGAGGCCGATCGCGATGCCGCCGTGCGGGGGTGCGCCGTACTGCAGCGCGTCCAGAAGGAAGCCGAACTTGTTCTGCGCGTCCTCGGCGCTGATCTTCAGCGCGCGGAACACCTTGCTCTGCACTTCTTCGCGGTGGATACGCACCGAGCCGCCACCCATCTCGATGCCGTTGAGCACCATGTCGTAGGCCTTGGCGATGCATTTTTCGGGGGCCGTGTCCATGAGGTCTTCATGGCCGTCCTTCGGGGCAGTGAACGGATGGTGCACCGCGGACCAGCGCTGGCCTTCCTCGTCGAACTCGAACATCGGGAAGTCGACCACCCACAGCGGCGCCCAGCGGTCTTCGAAGAGACCGTTCTTCTTGCCGAAGGGGCTATGGCCGATCTTCACGCGCAGCGCGCCGATCGCGTCGTTGACGACCTTTTCCTTGTCGGCGCCGAAGAAGACGATGTCGCCGTTGCGGGCGCCCGTGCGCGCGATGATCTCGGCCAGCGACGCGTCGTTGAGGTTCTTGACGATCGGGCTCTGCAGGCCTTCACGGCCCTGGGCTGCATCGTTGACCTTGATGTAGGCCAGACCCTTGGCGCCGTAGATCTTGACGAACTCGGTGTAGGCATCGATGTCGCCGCGCGACATGCCGCCTTCGCCGCCGCCACCAGGCACGCGCAGCGCGACGACACGGCCGCCGGGCGTGCTGGCCGCCTGGGCGAACACCTTGAACTCGACATTGCGCATCACGTCGGTGAGTTCGGTGAATTCCAGCTTGACGCGAAGGTCGGGCTTGTCCGACCCGTACTTGAACATCGCATCGCCGTAGCTCATCACCGGAAACGGAGGCAGCTCGACTTCGGCAGCCGCGCGGAAGACCTTGCGGATCATGCCTTCGAACATCTCGCGGATCTCTTCCTCGGCCATGAACGAGGTCTCGACGTCAATCTGTGTGAACTCGGGCTGGCGGTCGGCGCGCAGGTCTTCGTCGCGGAAGCACTTGACGATCTGGTAATAGCGGTCGTAGCCGGCCACCATCAGCAGTTGCTTGAAGAGTTGCGGCGATTGCGGCAGCGCGAAGAAGCTGCCGTCGTGCACGCGGCTCGGCACCAGGTAGTCGCGCGCGCCTTCGGGCGTGGACTTGCCCAGCATCGGCGTCTCGATGTCGATGAAGCCGTTGGCATCGAGGAACTTGCGCGCCTCCATCGTGACCTTGTAGCGCAGCATCATGTTGCGCTGCATGGCGGGACGGCGCAGATCCAGCACGCGATGCGTGAGACGCGTGGTTTCCGAGAGGTTGTCGTCGTCCAGCAAGAACGGCGGCGTCACCGACGGATTCAGCACCTTCATCTCGTGGCACAGCACTTCGATCTTGCCGCTCTTGAGGTTGTCGTTGACCGTGCCTTCCGGCCGTGCGCGCACAAGGCCGGTGACCTGAACACAGAACTCGTTGCGCAGGCCTTCGGCGGCCGCAAAGGTCGCGGCGCGATCCGGGTCGCACACAACCTGGACGTACCCCTCGCGGTCGCGCAAGTCGATGAAGATCACGCCCCCATGGTCGCGCCGGCGATTGACCCAGCCGCAAAGGGTGACGGTTTGGCCCAGGAGGGCTTCGGTCACGAGACCGCAATAGATTGAACGCATGGGCATAGATGAATTCCGGGCGCCGGGATGGCGCGTGATTATTTGATCGCGATCGTTGCGGGGCCGCCAGGAACGACAACCCCCATCGAGACGATGTACTTGAGCGCGTCGTCCACGCTCATCTTGAGTTCGATGCAGTCGCTGCGCTTGAGCATCACGAAATAGCCGCCGGTCGGATTGGGCGTGGTCGGCACATAAACACCGAGGTAATCGCCGCCGCCGAGGTGGGTCACGACGTCGTGGCCGGGCGTGCCGGTCACGAAGGCAATGGTCCAGACGCCTTCACGCGGCCACTGGACCAGCACGGCGGTGCGGAAGGCGTTGCCGTTCTCGGAGAAAAGCGTGTCGGAGACCTGCTTGACGCTGGAGTAGATCGAGCGAACCACCGGAATCCGGCGGACCACCGCATCGCCCCAGCCGAGCAGTCGCTTGCCGACGAAATTGCTGGCAATGGCACCGACCGACAGCAGGATGGCGAGCGTCAGCAGCACGCCGAGCCCGCGCACCTTGTGCTCGGTGAGGTAGTGCTGCCACTCCTCGGGCAGCAGCCACAGCGTCTGGTCCAGCGTGCCGATGATCCAGTTGAGCACGCCCAGCGTGATGACCAGCGGAACGATGACCAGCAGGCCGGACAGCAGCCATTTGCGCAAGGCGAGCATGGCGGGTCTCAGTCGCTGCTGGATGAGGGTGCCGCGGCGGGCGCCGGAGCGGGTGCCGGCGAAGGTGCGATGGAGGGGGCATCAGCAGCCTTGGCGCCGCCTTCCGCAGGCGCGGCCGGGCTGGTGCTAGCGCCGGTGCTCTCGCCGCCCTTCATGCCTCCGCCATCGCGGAAATCGGTCACGTACCAGCCCGATCCCTTGAGCTGGAAACCGGCGGCGGTGAGTTGCTTGCTGAACGCGCTCGCGCTGCAAGCCGGGCACTCCGAAAGAGGAGCGTCGGACATTTTCTGCAGCACGTCCTTGGCAAAGCCGCAGGCGCTGCACTTGTAGGCGTAGATAGGCATGGATTGGAGGGCGAAATGCGCGGCCGGCGGCCGCTCGCAAAGCCCTCCATTATAAGGGCGCCCTCCGGACGGCCCCTGGGCGGATCAGGCCGGATCGACGGCCAGCGGACGGTGCGGCGTGCGTGTGTTCGACACCCACTGCGGCGCCAGCGAACCGGCCACCATCCCGCCGAACGAAGCCAGCAGGCCCGCCAGTTGGGCCGGGAATTCCTTGCCCCAGGGCATACCCAGAAACAGCAGCCAGACACCAATGCCGAGCACCACCGCCGCCACCGCGCCCTGCGTGGTCGCGCGCTGCCAGTACAAGCCGCACACCAGCGGCACGAAAGCGCCCACCAGTGGCACCTGGTAAGCGCCGGAGACCAGTTCATAGATCGGAGTGCCCTGCATCCGGATCGCGTAGGTCAGCACCGCCGCGCTGAACACCAGCACCGTGATGCGCATGGTCATCAGGTTGGCTTTGTCGCTGCCCGCCGGCCGGAACTGGCGCCAGATGTTCTCGGTGAAGGTCACGCTCGGCGCGAGCAGCGTCGCCGAAGCCGTCGACTTGATGGCCGACAGCAGTGCGCCGAAGAACAGCACTTGCATCACGAAGGGCATCTTCTCGAGCACCAGCGTTGGCAGGACCTTCTGCGGGTCGTCCTTGAGCAGCGTGGCGGTCTCCTCCGGCATGATCAGGAGCGCACTCGCCACCAGGAACATCGGCACGAAGGCGAACAGGATGTAAGCAACGCCACCGATGACCGGCCCGCGCGTCGCGGACTTGACGCTGTTGGCCGACATCACCCGCTGGAACACGTCCTGTTGCGGGATCGAGCCCAGCATCATGGTGATGGCCGCCGCGAAGAAGAAGATCATGTCCTTCAGGTTCGGCTCGGGCCAGAACTTGAACAGATCCTTGCTGACCGCGAAGGCCACCACCTTGTCGGCGCCGCCGGCCATGTTGCCGGCGAAGACGGCGATCACCGCGAGGCCGAGCACCAGGATGATCATCTGGATGAAGTCGGTCACCGCGACCGACCACATGCCGCCGAAGAGCGTATAGGCCAGGATCGAGACGACCCCGATCACCATGCCCAACGAGACGCTGATCGCGCCGCCGGACAGTACGTTGAAGACCAAACCCAGCGCAGTGACCTGGGCCGACACCCAGCCGAGGTAGCTCAGCATGATGATCAGCGAGCAGGCGATCTCGATCGTGCGGCCGAAGCGTTCGCGGTAGTAGTCGCTGATGGTCAGCAGCGTCATGCGGTAGAGCTTGCCCGCGAAGAACAGGCCGACCAGGATCAGGCACGTTCCGGCGCCGAAGGGATCCTCGATCACGCCGTTCAGGCCGCCTTCGATGAACTTGGCCGGGATGCCGAGCACGGTCTCGGACCCGAACCACGTGGCGAAGGTGGTGGTCACGATCATGTACAGGGGCAGGTGGCGCCCCGCGATCGCGAAGTCCGTGGTGTTCTTGACGCGCCGGGCCGCATACAGGCCGATCGCGATGGTGACGAGCAGGTAGACGATGACCAGGGTCAACAGCACGGCAATTTCCTCCAATCAGAAAAGACGCACGCGCACCAGCACCTGCATCGCGATCAACCCCAATACAAAACCCATGCCACCGTAGATGATCGCCTGCAGGAGACGGTTCGTACGCTTCTGAGCAGCCAGCAGCTCCATCAGTTCGCGGCGGTGGTCAGCGGGCCGATTTTCCAGGAAATCGTGCATGAGCCGCGGCAGCTGCGGCAGCAACTTGGCGTAGCGCGGCGCCTCGGCGCGCAGCTGCTCGAAGAGCTTGCGCGGGCCGATCTGCTCGCTCATCCACTTTTCCAGGAAGGGTTTGGCGGTGTTCCAGAGGTCCAGCTCCGGGTCGAGCTGGCGGCCCAGGCCCTCGATGTTGAGCAGGGTCTTCTGCAGCAACACCAGTTGCGGCTGGATCTCGACATGGAAGCGGCGCGAGGTCTGGAACAGCCGCATCAGCACCATGCCCAGCGAGATCTCCTTGAGCGGCCGGTCGAAGTACGGCTCGCACACGGTGCGGATCGCCGCCTCGAGCTCATCGATGCGGGTGCCGAATGGCACCCAGCCGCTTTCGAGGTGCAACTCGGCGACGCGCTTGTAGTCGCGCCGGAAGAAGGCCACGAAGTTCTGGGCGAGGTATTCCTTGTCGGACTCGGTCAGCGTGCCGATGATGCCGAAATCGAGCGATATGTAGCGCCCGAAAGTCGCCGGCGCCAGGCTCACCTGGATGTTGCCCGGATGCATGTCGGCGTGGAAGAAGCCGTCGCGGAACACCTGTGTGAAGAAGATGGTGACGCCGTCGCGCGCCAGCTTGGGAATGTCGACACCGGCAGCGCGAAGGCGGTCGAGTTGCGCGATCGGCACGCCCTTCATGCGCTCCATGACGATCACTTCCGGGTGGCAGAAGTCCCAGAACATCTCGGGGATCATCACCAGCTTCAGCGGATCCATGTTGCGACGCAGCTGTGCAGCATTGGCGGCCTCGCGCACCAGGTCGAGTTCGTCATGGAGGTACTTGTCGAACTCGGCGACCACCTCGCGCGGCTTCAGTCGCTTCCCGTCGGCCGAGAGGTTTTCGACCCAGCCGGCCATCATGGCCATGAGGGCGAGGTCCTTCTCGATGACGTCGCGCATGCCCGGCCGCAGCACCTTGACGGCGGCCTCGCGCACCGTGCCGTTGCTTACGCGCACGGTCGCGAAGTGCACCTGCGCGATCGACGCGCTCGCCACCGGCGTCTCGTCGAACTGCACGAAGATGTCGCTGACCGGCCGGCGGAAGGCGCGCTCGATGGTCGCTATCGCGACCTTCGACGGAAAGGGAGGAACGCGATCCTGCAGCCATGCCAGCTCATCGGCGATGTCGGCCGGCAGCAGGTCGCGCCGGGTCGAGAGCACCTGGCCGAACTTGACGAAGATCGGGCCCAGCCGCTCCAGCGCCTCGCGCAGGCGCTGGCCGCGCGGCGCGTCGAGGTTGCGGCCGACCGAGACGACGCGGGCCACCACGCGCAGCCACGGCTTCTGGAAGCTGGTGAGGACAAGTTCGTCGAGGCCGTAGCGGAGCGCGACCCAGACGATGAAGATGCCGCGATAGATGCGCCTCATTCGGTGCCCGCAGGCCCGCCGGCCTTGCCGGAGCGCTCGCCGACGAAGTGCCGCAGCGCCTCCACCACGCGGCGGGCGCCCGTCGCGATCGTGTGCGCGGGCACATCGCCGATGGCCCGCGCGAGGTCGTCCTCCACATCCCAGCGCACATGGTCTACGAGCCAGTTGACCTCGGCCGCCAGCTGCACGTCGCCCTCGATGCGCACGGCCGGCTTCTCACCGCGGAACGCAGCGCGTGCGAGGCCGAATGGAGACTCTTCGGTCACGGTCAGCGTGAGTTCGGCCGTGGCACCTTCAGGCGCCAGGTCGAGCAGGCCAGCCGGCGTGGCGACGAACTTCATCGTCACGAAGCGCCATTCGAACTGCACCACGCGGCCTTGCTGGCGCATGAGGCGCTGCTGCGCCTCGGGCTCCTGCTGCAGCACGTGGTTCAGGAAGAGCACTGTACGGTGCTGGATCTCGTGGACCGCCCAGGCCGGCGGCTGCAGACGGCTGCCGACACGATTGAAAAAGTCGTCGAGAAAAGAAAATGGGGACGATGGTGTAACCATGTCCCCATTATCCGGGTCTTGCGACCGGATCGAAGCGCGGAGCGCTTACTGAAGTGCCTGAACCCCTGCCACGAGCCAGCCGCTGGAGCCACTGGTCGGCTTGGTCATGTTCCAGACTTCGCGGAACGGGCTCGGGCCGGACGAGACATCTTCGCGGATCATCCCGGAGAACTCCACGCTGGCGAGGTAGGCGTCCGGCAGCTCCTCGATGCCCAGCAGCTTGGCGTCGAGCATCACGACCTCGGT
This sequence comes from Variovorax sp. J22R115, assembly GCF_030317005.1. NCBI lineage: Bacteria > Pseudomonadati > Pseudomonadota > Betaproteobacteria > Burkholderiales > Comamonadaceae > Variovorax > Variovorax sp. J22R115. The sequence continues at coordinate 84,054 of NZ_JASZYM010000013.1, forward strand.
CTTGTTCGGCTGGCCGCCAGTGTGGTTTTCGCGCTCGGCCAGTTGCTGGCGGATCTCGCCGACCATGCCGTCGGTCATCATCGAGCGCAGCATATTGATGTCGGCACGATCCCAGGCGTCCTGCAGCGTGACGAAGTTGCGCTTGGCTGCCGTCAGGAAGCCTTCGCTATCGAAGCCGGCCGGGATGTCCCAGCTTTGCGATCCGGCCAGCGCTGATCCGATCATGCTGCCGCCCGCTGCAGCCGCACCGGCCATCGACGAGCCGGACTGATGCGGGTGTGCCAGCGTGGCGTCGAAAGCAGCGGTGTTGCGCTCCCAGGGACGGGCCGAGGCGTCGTTGCCGACGTTGTTGGGGCTGTACTGCGCAGGTGCGGTGGCGTCTGCCGGGTTGCCCGCACCCTGAAAGGCGAAGCCTGCGGCGCGAGGCGCGGCGTTGTTGCGCGAGCGCGCCGCGAAGATGCGCCACACGACCACGGCCGCCAGCACCAGCAGGCCGATCAGCAGGATGTTGCCGAAAGCGGCGCCGAGACCCAGCGAGTGCGCGAGCCATGCCAGGCCCAGGCCTGCGGCCAGACCGCCCAGCATGCCGGCCCAAGGACGCTTGGGCGCCGCCGCGGGGGCAGCGGCCGGCGCGGGCTTGGCCGCCGCGTTGTTGACGTTCTGCGCGGGGGCGCCCGGCGTTGCAGGGGTGGTGGCAGGCGGGGTCGCCTGGCGTTGCGTGACGTTGCCCGACTGCTTGCCGAACGACTTTCCGCCGCCCATGCGGGCAGCGTCGGCATCGATGCTCACGACGGCCAGCGCACACACCAGCATCACGGACCAGAAATTCTTCATGACGTCTCCTCTTCGGCAAACAAAGTAATTCAACACTTGATTCCAACATGCAGGGCCACGACACCGCCAGTCATGTTGTGATAGTCCACATGCCCGAAACCGCCCTCCTTCATAAGGGTCTTGAGTTCCTCCTGGGTGGGATGCATGCGGATCGATTCAGCGAGGTAGCGGTAGCTGGCGTCGTCGCCCGCGACCACCTTGCCCAGGCGCGGCAGCACGCTGAACGAATACCAGTCGTAGGCCTTCTGCAGCGGCTTGGCAACCTTGGAGAACTCCAGCACGAGCAGCTTGCCGCGCGGCTTCAACACGCGATTCATTTCCCTCACAGCGGCATCCTTGTGAGTCATGTTGCGCAGGCCGAAGGCCACCGTCACCACGTCGAAATGGTTGTCCGGGAAGGGCAGCTTTTCCGCGTCGCAAACCAGCGTGGGCAAAGCGACGCCGGCGTCGAGCAGCCGGTCGCGCCCTGTGCGCAGCATGGCCTCGTTGATATCGGTGTGGACCACTTCGCCGGTGCTGCCGACCTTCTTGGCGAATGCGAGCGCGAGATCGCCCGTGCCACCGGCGATGTCGAGGACCTTCGAGCCTTCGCCCACGTTGGCGACCATGATCGCGTAGGCCTTCCATGCGCGATGAAGCCCCATGGACATGAGGTCGTTCATGAGGTCGTAGCGTGTGGCTACCGAGTCGAAGACACCGCGAACGCGGCGGGCCTTGTCGCTTTCGTCGACCGATTCAAAGCCGAAATGGGTGGTACTCATGCTCCCGATGTTAGGCCGGAAGCGTTCACATCAAGCCGACGACCCCGCAGGGACACCGGACTTTCGTGATCAATGACTGCCGCAGGCGTGCCCGCCCTTTTCGGGCATAGGGGCATCGCGGTCCACGCCAGCTGCGGCGAGGCGCCGCTCGTACTCGGCCCAGAGGTCGTCCTGGCGGTTGCCGAGTTCGTACAGCAAGTCCCAGGAGAAGATCCCGCTGTCGTGTCCGTCGCTGAAGGTCGGCTGCACGGCGTAGTTGCCCACGGGTTGCAGGTCGATCAAGCCGACGTTGCGCTTGCCGGTCTGCAGTACTTCCTGGCCCGGTCCATGGCCCTGCACTTCCGCCGAGGGCGAATAGATGCGCATCAGCTCGAAGGGAATGCGGAAGGTCGCGCCATCGGAAAAGCCCACCTCCAGCACACGCGATTGGCTGTGCAAGGTGATCGACTGGGGCGTCGGTGCGCCCGATTTCAAACCTGCCATCAGAAACTCCTTGTCGCGAGGCGCCGGACCATGTCGCGCTCCATGGCCGGCAGTATGTCTTCGATCGCGGCTTCGCGCTCTGGATTGGGCTGGCGCTGCCCCGCTGCCCACACGGGAGACGGAAAGCGCGTGTCCCAATCGAAGCGTGCAATCACATGCCAGTGCAGATGCGGCACCATGTTGCCGAGGGCGGCGAGATTGATCTTGGTGGGTTCCAACGCCTCGCGCAGGCTCTGCTCCACCACCGCCACGGCCTCCATGCAAAGGGCGCGGTCCTCGGGGGACAGGTCGGACCATTCGGCCACGTGATCTTTCCAAACGACGCGATAGAAGCCAGGAAAATTCGCCTCCGCCGCATGGATCACACGCAATTTCGCCGCGTCGAAGACCATCCGGCCGCCGAGGTCGTCGCACAAGGGGCAACCCGTGACGCGCATGTCCGTCACACCAGCACGCGTTCGATGCCGCCCTGGTTGGCGGCGGCCACGTACTCGGGCATCCAGCTCTCGCCCAGGATCTTGTTGGCCATCTCGACAACGATGTAGTCGGCTTCGAGCAGGCCGTTGTTCAGGTCGTTGCCGTAACGGCTCAGGCCTTGCAGGCAGCTCGGGCAGCTCGTGAGGATCTTGACGTTGTCCGCCGGCGCCAGCGTGCCGGCCTCGCGCAGCGCGGCCTCGCCCTTGCGGAGTTCCTCTTCCTTGCGGAAGCGGATCTGCGTCGAGATGTCCGGCCGCGTCACGCCCAGCGTGCCGGACTCGCCGCAGCAGCGATCGTTCTTGAGCACGTTGTCGCCGACCAGCGCCTTGACAGTCTTCATCGGGTCCTGCAGCTTCATCGGCGTATGGCAGGGGTCGTGGTAGAGGTAGCCGCCACCGCCCGCATTCCCTAGCGTGACGCCTTTCTCAAGCAGGTATTCGTGGATGTCGATGATCCGGCAGCCCGGGAATATCTTGTCGAACTGGTAACCCTGCAGCTGGTCGTAGCAAGTGCCGCAACTCACCACCACGGTCTTGATGTCGAGGTAGTTCAGCGTATTGGCGACGCGGTGGAAGAGCACGCGGTTGTCGGTGATCATCTTCTCGGCCTTGTCGTACTGGCCGCTGCCACGCTGCGGATAGCCGCAGCAGAGGTATCCCGGGGGCAGGACGGTCTGCACGCCCGCGTGCCACAGCATGGCCTGCGTGGCGAGGCCCACTTGAGAGAAGAGCCGCTCCGAGCCGCAGCCCGGGAAATAGAACACCGCCTCGGTCTCGGGCGTGGTCGTCTTCGGATCGCGAATGATCGGCACGTAGTCCGCGTCTTCGATGTCGAGCAGCGCGCGCGCGGTCTTCTTGGGCAGTCCACCGGGCATCTTCTTGTTGATGAAGTGGATCACCTGCTCCTTGACCGGCGCCGGCCCGAGCGTGGCCGGTGGGGCGGCGGTCTGCCTCTTCGCCAGGCCGCGCAGGAGGTCGTTGGCCAGGCGCTGCGCCTTGAAGCCGATGTCGACCATGCCCGTTCGCATCATCTTGATGGTCTGCGGATTGGTCGCATTGAGGAAGAACATTGCCGCCGCATTGCCGGGCCGGAAGGACTTCTGGCCCATCTTGCGCAGCAGGTTGCGCATGTTCATCGACACGTCGCCGAAGTCGATCTTGACCGGGCACGGCGAGAGGCACTTGTGGCAGACCGTGCAGTGGTCGGCCACGTCCTCGAACTCTTCCCAGTGTTTGATGCTCACGCCACGCCGGGTCTGCTCTTCGTAGAGGAAAGCCTCGACCAGCAACGAGGTCGCCAGGATCTTGTTGCGCGGCGAATAGAGCAGGTTGGCGCGCGGCACGTGCGTCGCGCAGACCGGCTTGCACTTGCCGCAGCGCAGGCAGTCCTTGACGCTGTCGGCAATGGCGCCGATGTCGCTCTGCTGCATGATGATCGACTCGTGCCCCATCAAGCCGAAGCTCGGCGTGTAGGCGTTGGTCAGGTCCGCCTGCAGCGCCCGCCCGTCCTGCGCCTGGTGCTCGTTGCTGCGAAGGAGCTTTCCCTTGTTGAAGCGGCCTTCGGGGTCGACGCGGCGCTTGTAGTCGGTAAAAGGTTGCAGCTCGTCGTCGGTCAGGAATTCGAGTTTGGTGATGCCGATGCCGTGCTCGCCCGAGATGACCCCGTCGAGGCTGCGCGCCAGCACCATGATGCGCGCGACCGCAGCATGCGCGGTCTGCAGCATCTCGTAGTTGTCGCTGTTGACGGGGATGTTGGTGTGCACGTTGCCGTCACCGGCGTGCATGTGCAGCGCGACCCAGACACGGCCCTTGAGCACCTGCTTGTGGATCTCGTTGCATTCGGCGAGGATCGGCGCGAACTCGGCACCCGAGAAAATGGTCGCCAGCGGCGCGCGGATTTGCGTCTTCCAGCTCGCGCGCAGCGAGTGGTCCTGCAGTTGCGGGAACAGCGCCTCGACGTTGTCGAGCCACCCCTGCCACAGCGCGCGCACTTCGCGCACCAGCGCCACGGCCTGCGCCACTCGGTCTTCCAGCAACTCTGCCGACGGAATGTCGTTGGCATCGTCGCTCTTGCCCAGCGGCAAGTTGCCGCGCGCGAGAAAGGCTTCGAGTTCGTCGGCCAGCGCTATCTTGTTCTGCAGCGACAGCTCGATGTTGATGCGCTCGATGCCGTCCGTGTACTCGGCCATGCGCGGCAGCGGGATCACCACGTCTTCATTGATTTTGAAGGCATTGGTGTGCTTGCTGATGGCGGCCGTGCGCTTGCGGTCGAGCCAGAATTTCTTGCGCGCCTCGGGACTGATGGCGATGAAGCCCTCGCCGCTGCGCGAATTGGCGATGCGCACTACTTCGGAGGTCGCGCGTGCCACGGCGTCGGCGTCGTCGCCGGCGATGTCGCCGAACAGCACCATCTTCGGCAGGCCGCCGTGTTTCTTCGACTTGGTCGCGTAGCCCACCGCCTTGAGATAGCGGTCGTCCAGATGCTCCAGGCCCGCCAGCAGCACGCCGGAGCGCTTCTGTTCGGCGAACATGAAATCCTTGATTTCGACAATGCTCGGCACCGCATCCTTGGCGTTGCCGAAGAATTCGAGGCAGACCGTGCGCGTGTGGGCCGGCATGCGGTGCACGATCCAGCGCGCGCTGGTGATGAGACCGTCGCAGCCTTCTTTCTGGATGCCAGGCAGGCCCGAGAGGAACTTGTCGGTCACGTCCTTGCCGAGGCCTTCCTTGCGGAAGGTCTTGCCGGGAATCTCCAGCCGCTCGGCGCGCAGTGCGGTCTTGCCATCCGCGGCGAAGTACTGCAGCTCGAAGACGGCGCTTTCGGCGTCATGGATCTTGCCCAGGTTGTGGCCCACGCGCGTGACCTCGAGCCACTCGGCCTGCGGCGTCACCATGCGCCAGGACGCGAGGTTGTCCAGAGCGGTACCCCAGAGCACCGCCTTCTTGCCGCCAGCATTCATCGCGACGTTGCCGCCCACGCACGAAGCCTCGGCCGAGGTGGGATCGACCGCGAACACGAAGCCCGCGCGCTCGGCCGCATCGGCCACGCGCTGGGTGACCACGCCCGCTTCGGTCCAGATCGTCGGCACCGGGTTGTCCAGTCCCGGTAACGCGACCATCTCGACCTCGGTCATCGCTTCGAGCTTCTCGGTGTTGATAACGACGCTGTTCCAGGTCAACGGGATCGCGCCGCCCGTATAGCCGGTGCCGCCTCCGCGCGGAATGATGGTCAGGCCCAGTTCGATGCAGCCCTTGACCAGTCCGGCCATCTCGGCCTCTGTGTCGGGCGTCAGAACGACGAAGGGGTATTCGACGCGCCAGTCGGTCGCGTCGGTCACGTGCGACACACGCGAGAGCCCGTCGAACTTGATGTTGTCCTTGGCGGTGAGCCGGCGCAGCGTGCGCGTGGCCTTGCGCCGCAGGGCGGCGACGTCGCGGAACATGGTGTCGAAGGCCGAGATCGCCTGGGCCACCAGGCCGGTCAACTCGCCGACGAGCACGTCGCGTTGGGCGTCGCTGTCGGGCGTGCGGCGCTTCTGCACTTCGGTCAGGCGGTGGTTGAGTGCATCCACCAGCTGGCCACGCCGGCGCGGATTGTCGAGCAGGTCGTCGACGAGATAGGGATTCCGCTGCACGACCCAGATGTCGCCCAGCACCTCGTAGAGCATGCGGGCCGATCGGCCGGTTCGGCGCTCGGAGCGCAGGATCTGCAGGAGTTCCCAGCCTCGCTCGCCCAGCAGGCGAATCACGATCTCGCGATCGGAGAAGCTGGTGTAGTTGTAGGGGATCTCACGCAATCGCACAGGCTCTGCGGCCTGCGACAACAACGCCGTCAACGCGGTCGGAGCATTCATCGGGGAGTGGCCTCGGTCGGGCGCTGCGCGCCCATCAACCAGGGGCGTGAATTTTAAGGCAGGCCCGAGGGGCCTGCCGGAGGGTCAGAACAGGACGCGGCTGCGGATGGTTCCCGGCACCTTGGCGAGCTTTTCCAGGGCCAGGTCGGACGACTCCGCATCGACGTCGGTCACCACGTAACCCACCTTCTCGTTGGTCTGCAGGTACTGCGAGGAGATATTGATGTTGTTGTCCGAGAAGATCCGGTTGATCTCGGACAGCACTCCCGGCACGTTGCGGTGGATATGCAGCAGCCGGTGCTTGCCCGGATGCGCCGGCAGCGCCACCTCGGGGAAGTTGACGGACGAGGTCGAAGTGCCGTTGTCGCTGTACTTCACGAGCTTTTCGGCCACTTCCAGTCCGATGTTGGCCTGCGCTTCCATGGTCGAGCCGCCGATGTGCGGCGTCAGGATCACGTTGTCCAGCCCACGGAGCGGCGACAGGAACTCGTCCTTGTTGCTGCGCGGTTCGACAGGAAAGACATCGATCGCAGCGCCCAGCAGCTTCTTCTCCCTGAGGGCGGCGGCCAGGGCTTCGATCTCGACGACCGTGCCGCGTGAGGCATTGATCAGGATGGCACCGGGCTTCATGGCCGCGATCTCGGACGCGCCGATCATCCATTGCGTGGCCTGCGTCTCCGGCACGTGCAGGCTCACGATGTCGCTCTGCGCCAGCAGGTCGGGCAGAAGCCGCACCTGGCGGGCGTTGCCCAGCGGCAGCTTGGTGACGACGTCGAAGAACGCCACCTGCATGCCGAGCGCCTCGGCCAGCACCGAGAGCTGCGCGCCGATGGAGCCGTAGCCCACGATGCCCAGCGTCTTGCCGCGGATCTCGAAAGCGTTGTCGGCGGTCTTGAGCCAGCCGCCCCGGTGCGCGACGGCGCTCTTCTCGGGCACGCCGCGTAGCAGCAGGATGGCCTCGGCCAGCACCAGTTCGGCCACCGAGCGCGTATTGGAATAGGGAGCGTTGAAGACGGCCACACCATGCTCGCGCGCCGCATCGAGGTCGACCTGATTGGTGCCGATGCAGAAGCAACCCACGGCTACCAGCTTCTGCGCCTCGGCGAACACCTCGGCCGTCAGTTGCGTGCGCGACCGGATTCCCAGGAAGTGGACGTCCGCGATGCGCGCCTTCAGTTCGGCATCCGGCAAGGCGCCGGTCAGCGATTCGACGTTCGTGTAGCCGGCCGCATGCAACACCTCGACCGCCGAAGGATGGATGCCTTCCAGCAGGAGGAACTTGATCTTGCTTTTGTCGAGGGAAGTCTTGCTCATGCGAGTCAGGAGGGCCCGCCCGAACCCAATAGCCAGAGCCGGCAGAGGCCGAAAAAAGGGAGCGCGATGCTAGCATGGTGCGCTGCAACATGCAGGCGGTGGGGAGTTGCACCAAAAAGGGTTTCCCCGGTTGGTGAACAATGCGCCCCGCGCGAAGAATATTGTGACGCTGTCGTGTCATACGAACGACCTAGCATCCGCGCTTTTATTTCCCCCCTCAGGAGTCTTCATGCGATTCAAAACGCTCGCCATGGCCTCGGCGCTTGCCGCGACGCTGTTCACCCCCGCGTTCGCGCAAACCGAAATCCAATGGTGGCATTCCATGACCGCCGTCAACGGCGAATGGGTCAACGACCTGGCCAGGCAATTCAACGAGAGCCAGAAGGAATTCAAGATCGTGCCCACCTACAAAGGGCAGTACGACGAATCGATGACTGCCGCGGTCGCAGCCTTCCGCGCCGGGAACGCGCCGCACATCCTGCAGGTCTTCGAAGTGGGCACCGCGACGATGATGGCCAGCAAGGGCGCCATCGTTCCAGTGGGCAAGGTCATGAAGGACGCAGGCGAGAAGTTCGATCCGTCCGGCTACATCCCGGCGGTCGCCGGCTACTACACGGCGCCGAACGGTCAGATGCTGAGCTTCCCGTTCAACAGCTCGACCACGATCTTCTACTTCAACAAGGATGCGTTCAAGGCGGCCGGCCTGCCGACCGACAAGGCGCCCGCCACTTGGCCCGAAGTGGTTGCGGCGGCGGCAAAGCTCAAGGCCAGCGGCCACAAGTGCCCATTCACGACGGCCTGGCAAAACTGGACCCAGCTCGAGAGCTTCTCGGCCTGGCACAACGTCGAGTTCGCCACCAAGAACAACGGCCTGTCGGGCCTGGACACCCGCCTGAAGGTCGACTCGCCGCTGCATCAGCGCCATATCGAGAACCTCGCAAGCATGGCCAAGCAGGGACTGTTCGTCTACAAGGGCCGCTCCAATATTCCGGAGGCTTCATTCGTCTCCGGCGAATGCGCCATGATCGCCACCTCTTCCGGCTTCTACGGGAACGTCGCGAAGAATGCGAAGTTCGCCTATGGCCTGACCGCGCTGCCCTACTATCCCGACGTTCCGGGCGCACCTCAGAACACGGTCATTGGCGGCGCCAGCCTGTGGGTGATGGCCGGCAAGAAGTCGGAGGAATACAGAGGCATTGCCAAGTTCTTCAGCTTCATTTCCACGCCTGAAGTCCAGTCGGCCAGCCACAAGCGCACCGGCTACCTGCCGATCACCACCGCTGCCTACCAGCTGACGGACAAGTCCGGCTTCTACAAGGAGCACCCGGGGACCGACGTCGCCGTGACGCAGATGATCCGCAAGGTAACGGACAAGAGCCGCGGCATCCGCCTGGGGAACTACGTGCAGATCCGCTCCATCGAGGACGAAGAACTCGAACAGGTCTGGAACGGCAAGAAGACAGCCAAGGAAGCGCTGGACGCCATCGTGACGCGCGGCAACGAGCAGCTCGAAAAATTCCAGAAGGCCAACAAGAGTTGATGCTTTCGTCGCGGCCCGGGCCGCGCTCGACGAGCTAACATCCACCGCCCCGCCTGCCCCGCAGCCGGGGCGGAACTTTTATCAGGTATCTCTTCATGGAAAAACGCGTCGTCTTTCGCTCGGGCTGGTTGCCCTGGGCGCTGCTCACGCCGCAGCTCATCGTCATCATCGTGTTCTTCTTCTGGCCCGCGAGCCAGGCACTGATGCAGTCGATGCAGATGCAGGATGCCTTCGGCACCTCGACCGAGTGGGTCGGTCTGCAGAACTTCAAGGAACTGTTCAACGACCCGGCCTACATCGAGTCCTTCGAGACGACAGCCCTCTTCTCGATCCTGGTCGCCAGCATCGGGCTTGCCCTCTCGCTGCTGCTGGCCGTGTTCGCGGACCGCATCGTGCGCGGCGCGATGGTCTATCAGACGCTGCTCATCCTGCCCTACGCAGTGGCGCCGGCGGTGGCCGCGGTGCTGTGGGTCTTCATGTTCTCGCCCTCGCTGGGCGTGGTGGCCTTCGCCCTCGGCAAGATCGGCATCGACTGGAACCACCTGCTCAATTCGACCCATGCCATGACGCTGATCGTGTTGGCTGCGGTCTGGAAGCAGATCTCGTACAACTTCCTGTTCTTCCTCGCCGGCTTGCAGTCGATTCCGAAATCGCTGATCGAGGCCGCGGCGATCGACGGGGCGCGGCCGTGGCGGCGCTTCTGGACGGTGCAGTTCCCCCTGCTTTCGCCCACCACCTTCTTCCTGCTGGTGATCAACGTGGTCTACGCCTTCTTCGACACCTTCGCGATCGTCGACACCGCGACTCAGGGCGGACCGGGCACGGCCACTCGCATCCTGGTCTACAAGGTCTACCACGACGGCTTCAAGGCGATGGATCTCGGCGGCTCGGCCGCGCAATCGGTGGTGCTGATGGCGATCGTGGTCGTGCTGACCGTGATTCAGTTCCGCTACGTCGAGAAGAAAGTGAACTACTGAAATGGTTGAACGCAGCCCCTCCCTCGGCATCCTGGCGCACGCCGTGATGATCTTCGGCGTGCTGATCGTCGCCTTCCCGCTCTACCTGGCGTTCGTAGCATCGAGCCACACGGCGCAGGAGATCGTGCAGGCGCCGATGCCGCTCCTTCCCGGCGGGCACCTCTGGGAAACGTACAAGTCCGCGTTGTTCGGCCGCACCGCGGGCGCCGGGTCCCTCGCGCCAGTGGCCCGGATGATGTGGGTTAGCCTGGTGACGGCACTCGTCATCACCTTCGGCAAGATCGCCATCTCGCTGCTCTCTGCGTTTGCCGTGGTGTACTTCCGCTTCCCGTTCAAGAGCCTGTGCTTCTGGGCGATCTTCATCACGCTGATGCTGCCGGTCGAAGTGCGGATCGGGCCGACCTACCAGGTCGTGTCCGACCTCGGAATGCTCAACAGCTATGCTGGCCTGACCGTCCCGCTCATCGCATCGGCCACGGCGACCTTCCTGTTCCGCCAGTTCTTCCTGACGGTGCCCGACGAACTCATCGAAGCGGCCCGCATGGATGGCGCCGGTCCGATGCGCTTCTTCTGGGACGTGCTGGTGCCGCTGTCGAAGACCTCGATCGCCGCGCTCTTCGTGATCCAGTTCATCTACGGCTGGAACCAGTACCTCTGGCCGTTGCTCGCGACCACCAGCGAGGACATGTATCCGGTGGTGATCGGCATCAAACGCATGATCGCCGGGGGTGACGGGCAGAACGAATGGAACATCGTGATGGCCACGGCTCTGCTCGCCATGCTGCCACCCGCCATCGTCGTGATCCTCATGCAAAAGTGGTTCGTCAAGGGTCTGGTGGACACAGAGAAATGACCCCGGCAAGCGGCATCACTAATTAGACAAGCAACAACATGGCAGCTCTTTCGCTTCGCAACGTCATCAAACGCTACGGCCATGGGCCGAAGGCGAACCAGGTCATCCACGGCGTCAGCGCCGAGATCGCCGACCGCGAGTTCATCGTCATCGTCGGCCCCTCGGGCTGCGGCAAGTCCACGCTGCTGCGCATGGTCGCGGGCCTGGAGGAAATCAGCGCCGGCGAGATCCGCATCGGCGATCGGGTGGTGAACAACCTCGAACCGGCCGAGCGCGACATCGCGATGGTGTTCCAGAACTACGCGCTCTACCCGCACATGACGGTGTTCGACAACATGGCCTACGGCCTGAAGATCGCCAAGGTGCCGGTGCCGGAGATCAAGACGCGCGTCGACAAGGCGGCCAAGATCCTGGAACTGGGTCACCTGCTGGCGCGCAGGCCGCGCGAGCTCTCCGGCGGACAGCGCCAGCGCGTCGCCATGGGACGCGCCATCGTGCGGCAGCCGCGGGTGTTCCTGTTCGACGAGCCGCTGTCGAACCTCGACGCCAAGCTGCGCGCGCAGACCCGCCTGGAGATCCAGAAGCTGCACCGCGAACTCGGCATCACCTCGCTCTTCGTGACGCACGACCAGGTCGAGGCCATGACGCTGGCCCAGCGCATCATCGTGATGAACGCCGGCGTGATGGACCAGTTCGGCACGCCCGAGGAGGTGTATTCGCGCCCCGCGACCACCTTCGTCGCCAGCTTCATCGGCTCGCCTCCGATGAATCTGTTGAAGCACGCACCCGGCGTGCGGCCGGGCACGATCCTCGGCATTCGCCCTGAACACCTGTCGCTCGATGGGAGCGGCTGGTCAGTGCAGGTGGAGCATGTGGAACTGCTCGGCGCGGAAAGGCTGATCTACGGCCGAATCGGCGAGGAGCAGTTGATCATGCGTGCGGACGAAGGCCTGACGCCGCCGGTCGCCGGCGACACCGTCAAGATCGCCGCGCGCCAGGACAAGCTGCACTGGTTCGACGCCGGCTCCGGCAAGCGAACAACGTGAACGAGACGATGCCGGTCGCCGATTGGCCCTACCCGCGCTGGATCGCGCACCGCGGCGCCGGCAAGCTTGCGCCCGAGAACACGCTGGCTGCGTTCCGGCTCGGTGCCGAGTGCGGCTATCGCATGTTCGAATGCGATGCCAAGCTCAGTGCCGATGGCGTGCCTTTTCTCCTGCACGACGCCACGCTCGATCGCACGAGCAGCGGCCATGGCGTTGCGGGCAATCTGCCTTGGGCGGTGCTTTCCCAACTTGACGCGGGCGCCTGGCACTCACGGCGCTATGCCGGCGAGCCGCTGGCGACGCTCGAAGGGCTCATCCGCTTCTGCATCGCCAACAGCCATGCGCTCAACATCGAGATCAAGCCTACGCCGGGGCTCGAACGGCTGACCGGCGAAACCGTGGCGCGGCAGGCCGCTGCGCTGTGGTCCGACGCGGCCCTGCCGCCACCATTCCTGACTTCGTTCGCGCCCGACGCCCTGCGAGGCGCTCAGGCCACGCAGCCCGAACTGCCGCGCGGCCTGCTGCTGGACACGCTGTGGGAGGGCTGGCTCGATACGGCGACGCAGCTCGGCTGCGGGGCGATCGTCTGCAACTACGCGCTGTGGGATGCCGCCACCGTGGCCCAGGTGCACGCGGCCGGCCTGCGCGCACTGAGCTACACGGTGAACGACGACTGGGCGGCCCGGCATCTGATCGCGCTCGGCACGGACGGCATCATCACGGACCGCGTCGACAGGTTCAGCCCGGCAAGCTGAATGCCGAGCCTGGCAGCGCCGAGCATTGCGCCGGTGGAACGCTCGCCTTTTATGATGAAGCCATGAGTTGGCTCCAACGTCTCGCGGCATTGCTGCTCGCCGCCGTACTTTGCGGCCCCGCATTCGCCCAGGATGCATCGACCGAAGTCGCCCCCACCGTCGCCGCGTTGCGGGCTCAGCTCGACGACATGCCGAAGACCGTCGAAACCGGGGGCGACATCGTCCCCCTGATCACGAAGCTCCGTGGCATCGGCACGGCCACCGACAAATTCATCGCGACGCGCACGGGAGAACTCAACGACCTCAACGCGCGCCTCGGCGAACTGGGCAATCCGCCGGCGGCCGGCGCGGCGGCCGAAAACCCCGACATTACCCGGCGGCGCGCCACGCTGACCAAGGAACGCAACGCGCTCGACGCCGACATCCGGCTGGCACGTCTCGTCACAGTGGACGCCCAGCAACGGGCCAGCGATCTGCTCGCCAAGCGACGCGCGCTGTTCGAAGCCCAGTTGACTGAACGCGCGCCGTCGCCCCTGGGCAGGGAGTTCTGGCGCGACATCGCCGATGTGTGGCCCTCCGACGTGGCCCGGCTGGGCGCTCTCGGCGCCGAACTGCGCGACGGTTTCGACGTGGCGCGGGAGCCAGCCCATGCCACGGCGGTGCTGCTCAGCAGCGTTGTGGCCCTGCTTGTCGCGCTGCTGGGCAACTGGATCGCCGAGCGCGGCTTGGCGCAGCTCGCCGCACGCTTCCTGCCCGGGGGCCGCTTGAGGCGTTCGCTGCTGGTGATCGCGATCGTCACGGCCAACGTCCTGCTGGTCGGCCTGGCAGCGCAGGGGGTCTACGCAACCTTCGATTTCCACGGCATCTGGGGACCGCAAAGCCGCAAGCTGGGCCAGGCCGTGGTGCAATCGAGCATCTTCATCGCCTTCGTGGTCGGCCTCGGGCGCGCGCTGTTGTCCAACAGCCGGCCGTCGTGGCGCCTGCCGCCGATCCCCGACGCCATGGCCAAGCGTCTCGCGCCGTTCCCTTGGCTGATGGCCGTGGTTGCGACGCTGGTGTGGGCCCCGACGCAGGTGAACGCGGTGGTGGAAGCCAGCTTCGCCGCTGTCGTCGGCTCGCATGTGGTGACGGCCCTGGCGCTCACCGCCATGATCGGAGCGATGCTGCTTCGACTGCGCGAGCCGGCGTATGCCGCGGCGGCCGCCGAAGGAGAGACACCGGCTGCATCGGACGCCCAGGCACCGGCAGCGGCGTCTCCCGCGCAGCCCGAGGTCCCCGAACGCCCGCTGTGGGTGGGCATCCTGCTGGCGATGGTCGCCCTGGCGCTGGTCGTGATCTGGATCCTGGTGGCGATCGGCTATGTGGCGATGGCGAGCTTCCTGGCGAGCCAGCTCAATTGGACCTGCATCGTCGCGGCGGCGTTCTATGTCCTGTTCAAGTTCGCCGACGACCTGTTCATGGCCGTGGTGTCGTCGCGCAGCAATTTCGGGCATCGATTGCAGGCGAGCTTCGGGCTGGAGCCACGCACGCTGGACCAGGCGGCGGTCGCGCTGTCGGGGCTGAGCCGCGTGGCGCTGTTCTTCTATATGTTGATTGCGCTGGCGACCCCCCTGGGCACGGGCCCGGGCGAGGTCTTCCTGCGCAGCAGCAAGTTCGTCGGCGGTGTCAAGGTCGGAGAAATCCAGCTCGTTCCCGGCGCGATCTTCAGCGCGGTGGCCGTGCTCGTGGGCGGATTTGTCGCGCTGCGCGTGGTCAAGCGCTGGCTGGAGGGGCGCTACCTGCCGAACACCGCGCTCGAACCCGGCATGCAGAGTTCGATCACGACGCTGCTCGGCTATGTCGGTGGGATCGTGGTGGTCGCTTTCGCGCTCTCAGCGCTCGGCATCGGCATCGAGCGCATCGCGTGGGTGGCGAGCGCACTGTCGGTCGGTATCGGCTTCGGCTTGCAGGCCATCGTGCAGAACTTCATCTCGGGGCTGATCCTGCTGGCAGAGCAGCCGGTCAAGGTCGGCGACTGGGTGGTCCTGGGCAATGCCGAGGGGGACGTGCGGCGCATCAACGTGCGCGCGACGGAAATCCAACTGGGCGATCGCTCGACGATGATCGTGCCGAATTCGGAGTTCATCACCAAGACCGTGCGCAACATGACCCTCGCCAACTCCGAGGGCCGCGTGCTCATCCGCCTGCCGATGCCGTTGACCTCCAATGCCAGCCGCGCGCGCGAAGTGATGCTGGCGGCGTTTGCCAATCACCCTGGCGTGCTGTCCACGCCGGCACCGACGGTCACGCTGGAAGGCATCGAGGTCGGATTTCTGATCTTCCAGGCGATCGCCTACGTGCCAAGCCCGCGCCTGGCCGGCGGGGTGCGCAGCGACGTTCTCTTCGCGATCCTCGATGGTTTGCAGGCGGCCGGCTTGCCGCTGGCGGCCTATCCGGGCGTCCCGCCCACGCCCGGGACAGCGGGCGCGCCACCCCTGCCGGCCCCTGCGGCCGCCGCCCCCGTGGGGCCGCTGATCGCGCCCTAGCGGCGCCAGCCTCCGGCGACCAGCCACTGGCTGGTGCCGCATGCGACCACCAGTGCCGCGTAGGTGGTCATCTTTCCGTCGCGGCCGAAAATGATCAGCCCGGCCGCGAGCACCGCGACGCCTACTACGAAATTGATAGCACCTTGCGCCCACCAGGCGGGGGCTTTGGCCGCCCGCCGCATCGAAAACCGACCCAGGATGGCGCACAGGAAGCCGACCGAGAACGCCGGGGCAACGAAATTGAGCAGGTGATTGAGGAAGTCCAGCGGAGTCATGGGATACGCCGCGCAACGGGCAACCGGGGTGATCGCCGCCATGGCTACGGCCATTTTTCGGACGGCGCGCCGTCTGCGGGCTGCTGATTTTATAATCAGGGGCTATGTCAGTCTGGGCCCTCGGCTTGAACCACACGACCGCGCCGCTCGACCTGCGCGGTCGTTTTGCGTTCGCCATCGACCAGATCGCCCCGACGCTGCACAGCCTGCGGCACTCTTTCGGCTCCCAACGCCACCCCAGCGTCGAGGCGGCAATCATCTCGACCTGCAACCGCACCGAGATCTACTGCGCCGCCGACCACCAGGCGCTCGACCACACGGTCGACTGGCTGGCCCGGAGCGGCGGCGTCGCGCCGGCCCTGCTTCGATCGCACGCCTACACGCTGCATGACGACCAGGCAGCGCGGCATGCCTTTCGCGTGGCCAGCGGACTCGATTCGATGGTGCTGGGCGAGGCGCAGATCCTGGGCCAGATGAAGGACGCCATCCGCGTCGCTGAAACCGCCGGCGCCCTCGGCAGCACGCTGAACCAGTTGTTCCAGCGCTCCTTCGCGGTCGCCAAGGAAGTGCGCACCGCCACCGAGATCGGCGCGCACTCCATCAGCATGGCGGCCGCGGCGGTTCGGCTGGCCGGACAGCTTTTCGAAGATCTGCAACGCACGCGCGTGCTCTTCGTCGGCGCCGGCGAGATGATCGACCTGGCGGTCACGCACTTCGCCGCCAAGCAGCCCAAATCCATCGTCATCGCCAACCGCACGATCGAACGCGGCGAAAAGCTCGCGTCCCGCTTTGGTGGCGAAGCCATGCGGCTCGCGGACCTGCCATCGCGTCTTGCCGAATTCGACATCGTCGTAAGCTGTACCGCGAGCACGTTGCCGCTCATCGGCCTCGGCGCCGTGGAACGCGCGCTCAAGCTGCGCAAGCACCGCCCGATGTTCATGGTGGACCTTGCCGTGCCGCGCGACATCGAGCCCGAGGTCAAGGCGCTGGAAGACGTCTACCTCTACACGGTCGACGATCTTGCACAGGTCGTCCAGCAAGGCCATGCCAACCGGCAGGCCGCCGTAGCGCAGGCCGAAGTCATCATCGATGCCGGCGTGCAGAGCTTCATGCACTGGCTGGACCAGCGCGGCACCGTCCCGCTGATCCGGCAGCTCAACGCACAGACCGACGAATGGCGCGCCACCGAACTGGCCCGCGCGCGCAAGCTGCTCGCCAAGGGCGAAAGCGTCGACGCCGTGCTGGAAGCGCTCTCGCGCGGGCTCACGCAGAAGATGCTGCACGGCGCCATGGCCGAGCTGCATGCTGGCGACGCCGCAGCGCGCGAGCACACGGCGCAGGCCATCTCGCGCCTCTTCTTGCGCAACGATCTTCGCGGCGATCCGCGCAAAGAGCCTTAGCGACGCTCGTCGCCCGGTGGCGCTTGCCGCCCCAGCCGTTGCCGCAGTCCGAGCGGCCCGTCCCTTTCGCAATTCCCCTGCTGCCGTGAAACCATTCCTGCGTCACCAACTCGAGCGCTACGCGCAACGCCTCGGCGAACTGGACTTCCTGCTTTCGCGGGAGGACATCATGTCTGACATGGCGCAGTACCGCACCATCTCCCGCGAGCATGCGGAGGTCACGCAGATTGCCGGCCGCTACCACCGTTATGTCCAGCGCGAAGCCGACCTGGCCAGCGCGCGCGAGATGCTCGACGAGCCCGACATGGCCGAAATGGCCCGGGAGGAGATCGCGAGCGCCGAGGCTGAACTCGTCCAGCTCGAAGACGAACTCCAGCGCTTGCTGTTGCCCAAGGACCCGGACGACGCGCGCAATGCCTTCCTCGAAATCCGCGCTGGCACGGGCGGGGACGAGTCGGCCCTCTTCGCCGGCGACCTGCTGCGGATGTACACGCGCTATTCGGAGCGTGCAGGCTGGCGCTGCGAGATCGTCAGCGAAAGCGAGAGCGAACTCGGCGGCTACAAGGAGGTGGTGGTGCGCATCGTGGGCGACGACGTGTTCGGCAAGCTGCGCTTCGAATCCGGCGGCCACCGCGTGCAGCGCGTGCCGGCGACCGAGACGCAGGGCCGCATCCACACCAGCGCCTGCACGGTCGCGGTGCTGGCCGAGCCCGACGAGACGCAGGCGGTGCAGATCAATCCGGCCGACCTGCGCATCGACACCTATCGCGCCAGCGGCGCGGGCGGGCAGCACATCAACAAGACCGATTCGGCAGTGCGCATCACGCACATTCCGACCGGCATCGTCGCCGAATGCCAGGACGACCGCAGCCAGCACCGCAACAAGGCGAAGGCGCTGCAGGTGCTGTCCGCACGCATCCAGGAAAAGGACCGCAGCGAACGCGCAGCCAAGGATGCTGCACTGCGCAAGGGCCTGATCGGCAGCGGCGATCGCAGCGACCGCATCCGCACCTACAACTTCCCGCAAGGCCGGCTCACGGACCACCGCATCAACCTCACGCTCTACAAGTTGCTTGCCATCATGGAAGGCGACTTGGGTGATGTGCTGGCGGCCCTGCAGCACGCCCGCGAAGCGGAGCAGTTGGCGGAACTCGAAGCCAGCCTGCCGGCGTGACGACTTCGGACAAGCCATCGCCCTCCACCGCAGTCCAGATGCTGGCCGCGGCGGCGACCCTGGGCGTCGAGCGGCTCGACGCCCAACTCCTCTTGTTGCATGTCCTGGGTCGCCGCGGCAGCGAGCGCGCGTGGCTGATGGCGCACGACACGGATTTACTGGCCAACCGGGTGTGGCCCGCATTTGCACAGCTTTGCGCGCGACGGTTCGCGGGCGAGCCAGTGGCATACCTGGTCGGCGAAAAGGAATTTCACGGGCTCGGCTTGCAGGTGGACCCGCGCGTGCTGGTGCCCCGGCCCGACACGGAAACGCTGGTCGAGTGGGCGTTGCAACGCCTGGATGGCCGGACGGCGCCGTCTGTGCTGGACCTCGGCACGGGCAGCGGCGCGATCGCACTGGCCATCCAGCACGCGCGCCCGGACGCGAACGTCACGGCCGTCGATGCCAGCGCCGACGCCTTGGCCGTCGCGAGCGCCAACGCTGCCCGTCTCGGGCTGCCTGTGCGCTTCATGGAATCAAACTGGCTGGCCGGCGCCGACGCAGGTCACGACCTGATCGTCTCGAATCCGCCCTATATTGCCTCTGGCGACTCCCATTTGCCGGCGTTGCGCCACGAACCGATCGAGGCGCTCGTTTCCGGTGTCGATGGGCTCGACGATATCCGCCGCATCGTCCAGGCTGCGCCGGATCATCTGGCCGACGGCGGCTGGCTGATGCTCGAACATGGATACGACCAGGCCGAGGCGGTGCGCCGACTGCTCGCGCAGCGCGGCTTTGCCGAGGTCCAAAGCCGCGACGACCTCGCCGGCATCGCACGATGTTCCGGCGGGATCTGGCGCACGGTGAAATAATCCGCCCAGCCCAATTTCCAGGAGACTCCCATGTCCGAAGCCCAGCAACGCATTGACGACCTCGTCAAGACCAACGACCTCGTGCTCTTCATGAAGGGCAACGCCAGTTTCCCGATGTGCGGCTTTTCCGGCCGCGCGATCCAGATCCTCAAGGCCGTGGGTGTCGACACGCGAACGCTCAAGACCGTCAATGTGCTGGAAGACGACGCCATCCGCCAGGGCATCAAGGAATACAGCAACTGGCCGACCATCCCCCAGCTCTACGTGAAGGGTGAGTTTGTCGGCGGTTCGGACATCCTGATGGAGATGTACGAATCCGGCGAGCTGCAGCAGATGCTCAATAGCAGTCCAGCCTGACCCTTCGCGCGCCCGGCAGGCCATGAGCCACGATCACGGCGATCACGAACACGCGCACGAAGGCGCCTGGAAGCACGATGGCGTGCGGGTGATCCCCGGCAACCAACTCGACACCAACACTGCGCAGACGCCGGGCATGAACCGGGCCGCGGCGATCAATTTCGCGCGCGTCGGTGCCCAGAAGCTCTGGGCGGGCACGGTGACGATCCATGCCAATGCCAAGACCGGCGCCCATCATCACGGCCACCTCGAATCCGTGATCTACGTGGTGCGGGGACGCGCCCGCATGCGCTGGGGCGAACGGCTGGAGTTCACGGCCGAAGCCGGACCGGGCGACTTCATCTACGTGCCGCCTTATGTGCCGCACCAGGAAATCAACGCCAGCGAGACCGAAGCGCTCGAATGCGTGCTCTGCCGCAGCGACGGGCAGGCGGTAGCGGTCAACCTCGACATCGAGCCCGTCGAGAAACCCGATACGGTGCTGTGGGTCGATCCGACCCACCCGCAGGGCGGCGTGTGACTGCGCCGCGACAGAATCCCAAAACCCTGAAAAGCGAGGAAACGTAGACATCCGTCGAACGCGGGCACGGCTTATGCTGTCCAAAGAGTGTTCGAAACCGGAGGTGTCCATGGATTCCCGCAGTCTCGTCCCCGCCTCGCCGGCGTTCCAGTTGCCGGTGGCCCATCTGCGCAGCGTGTTCCAGACGCACGACGTCGAACGCAAGCTCGCCAAGCTCCCCGATCGCGACCACGAACACCTGCGGACCACCTACGAGCGCATGCTCGAACGCGGCCCCGATCGCTTCCAGGTCAAGCCGAGCGGCGTCCCCGAAATGGCCGCGCTCTACGCCCAGTTGCCCAACTTCACGGAAGTGCTCGACGACGTGCGCCGCCACGTCGCGCTCGCGCAGGACAGCCGCGACGGCCTCGAAGTGACGCCCATGCTGCTGCTCGGCCCGCCCGGTATCGGCAAGACCCATTTCGCGAAGAAGCTTGCCGAGTTGCTCGGCACCGGCATGTCGCTGGTGCCGATGAATTCGATGACCGCCGGCTGGCTGCTCTCGGGTGCATCCTCGCAATGGAAGGGCGCCAAGCCCGGCAAGGTTTTCGAGGCCCTGGTCGACGGCCAGTACGCCAACCCGGTGATGGTGATCGACGAGATCGACAAGGCCGGCGCCGACAGCCAGTACGACCCGCTCGGTGCCCTGTACAACCTGCTCGAGCACGATACGGCACACGCCTTCGTCGATGAATTCGCCGAAGTGCCCATCGACGCCAGTCAGGTGATCTGGATCACCACGGCGAACGACGAGCGCAGCATTCCCGAGCCCATCCTGAACCGCATGAACGTGTTCGAGATCGAAGCACCCTCACCCGAGGCCGCGCGCCAGATCGCGCGACAGCTCTACATCTCGATCCGCAACGACCACGACTGGGGCCGACTGCTGACCGAGGAGCCCTCCGGCGACGTGCTCGACCATCTGGCCACGCTCGCTCCACGCGAGATGCGCCGCGCGCTGATGACCGGCTTCGGGAACGCCCGGCTGGCCGGCCGCGACGAGGTTCGCGTCGACGATCTCCCGCGCGCCAACGTGGCCCGCAACCGCATCGGGTTCGTCCAATAGAGGCGCTCGGCGGGCATGGCACCATGTCGGTCTTCATCGACCGACCCATGACCCTGACCCAAAGCCTGCTGGTCATCGTTGCGCTAATTGCAACGAGCGCCTTTTTCTCCCTCGCCGAAATCTCGTTGGCCGCGTCCCGTCGCCTGCGCCTGCGCCAGATGGCGGACGAGGGCGACGTGCGTGCCGAGCGCGTGATGCGCATCCAGGAGCAGCCCGGGCACTATTTCACCGTCGTCCAGATCGGCCTCAACGCGGTCGCGATCCTCGGCGGCGTGGTCGGCGAAGGCTCGCTCAGTCCCTACTACGCGCGCCTGTTCGAAATGTGGCTCAGCGTGGAAGCGTCACAGAACGCCGCCTTCCTCGCATCGTTCGTCACGATCATCGCGGTCTTCCTGGTGTTCGCGGACCTGTTTCCCAAGCGGCTCGGCATGAGCAACCCCGAGCGACTCGCGGTTCGCATGGTCGGACCGATGCAGGTCCTGATCACCACCTTCAAGCCGCTCGTCTGGTTCTTCACGGTCAGCACCGACTTGCTCTTCAAGCTGCTCGGCATGCCGAGCCAGCGTGACGACAAGATCACGTCGGCCGACATCCTCGCCATGACCGAAGCCGGCGCGCGCGCCGGGGTCCTCGCACTGAGGGAACAGCAGGTGATCGCCAACGTGTTCGAACTCGACACGCGCCTGGTCAGCAGCGTGATGACCTCGCGCGACCGC
The DNA here is from genome assembly GCF_030317005.1 of Variovorax sp. J22R115. Classification (NCBI taxonomy): domain Bacteria; kingdom Pseudomonadati; phylum Pseudomonadota; class Betaproteobacteria; order Burkholderiales; family Comamonadaceae; genus Variovorax; species Variovorax sp. J22R115. The sequence goes on from NZ_JASZYM010000013.1 coordinate 105,870, forward strand.
ATCGCGTGGTTCCTGCGGGACGACCCCGAATCGGTGCTGCGCGCGCGCATCGTCGCCGAGCCCTTTTCGGCCTATCCGGTGTGCGAGGGCGACATCGACCACGTGCTGGGCTATGTCGACGCCAAGGACATGTTCCAGCGCGTGCTGAGCGGGCAGCCGCTGTCTTTCTCCCACGGCCTGCCGCTGCTCAAGGCGCTGGTCATCCCGGACCGGCTGTCCCTGACCGAAGTGCTCGAGCAGTTCCAGCAGGCTCATGAAGATTTCGCGATCATCGTCAACGAGTACAGCCTGGTGGTGGGCGTGATCACCCTCAACGACGTGATGAGCACGGTCATGGGCGACCTGGTCGGCGTGCAGGACGAAGAGCAGCAGATCGTCAAGCGCGACGAGAACTCCTGGCTGATCGACGGCGTGACGCCCATCCAGGACGTGCAGCGCGCACTCGACATCGACGTGCTGCCCCATGACGACGAATACGAAACGCTCGCCGGCTTCCTGATGGTCATGCTGCGCCGCGTGCCCAAGCGAACGGACAGCGTGACGTGGGCCGGCTACACCTTCGAGGTGATGGACGTGGACAGCTACCGCATCGACCAAGTGATGGTCACCCGCGCCGGCGCCGCGGGCAAGAGCTGAGGCTCAATCCTCCAGCCGGCGATCCTTGAAGACCCACAGCCGCTGGTTCGCAAAGACGGCGTCGGGGTAAGGTGCCCTGCCGCGGCTGCCGTTGTAGCGGCCGAGCGTCATGAACAAGTCACCCCCCTCGCGATCGAGGTAGTGCCGCAGGATCACGCAGCCGAATCGCAGATTGGTCTGCATATGGAACAGCTTGGACGGATCGCTGTCGCCGATGACGCGCGTCCAGAAAGGCATCACCTGCATGTAGCCGCGCGCGCCGGCGCTCGATACGGCGAACTTCCGGAAGTTGCTCTCCACCTGCACCAGGCCGAGCACCAGGCTGACATCGAGCCCGGAACGACGCGCCTCGTACCAGACGGTCTGCAGGAATTCCTTGCGTGTCGGCCAGTCCGGCAGCTTCTTCTTGAGCCGCTCACTCATCTCGCCGAGCCAGCGCAGGTAAACGAGACGCGCCTCGGTGCTGCCGAACTCTGGCACGGGCGGCGCCTTGTTGTGGATGGCCGAACTGAGTGCGGTGCGGACCGAGTCGATCAGCGGTTCCTCGATCTGCGCGCCGGCCATGGCGCTGCGGGGCAGTACCAGGGATATCGCCCCGGCAACGGCGCTGCCCAGACATAGTCGTCGGGAGAGGCTGGACGCTTGCGCCCGCGCCGTAAGGCTCATGCCGCTGCCAGCTTGCCAGTGATGAATTCTGCGATGCCGGCCACAGGCACCTTCGTCGCAGCAGTATCGCGACGGTGCTGGTATTCGAACTGGCCTTCCTTGAGGCCACGGTCGGAGATCACGACGCGGTGCGGTACGCCGATCAGTTCCCAGTCGGCGAACATCGCGCCCGGACGCTCGCCGCGGTCGTCGAGCAACACGTCGACGCCGGCCGTGAGCAATTGCTCGTAGAGCGCTTCAGCAGCGACCTTGACCTCGGGGCTGCGGTCCATTCCGATGGGGCAGACCACCACGGTGAAAGGCGCAATCGCGTCGGGCCAGATGATCCCTCGCTCGTCGTTGTTCTGCTCGATGGCCGCAGCCGGCAGACGCGTGATGCCGATGCCGTAGCAACCCATTTCGAGGAACTGCGGCTTGCCCGCTTCATCGAGGAAGGTCGCATTCATCGGCTTGCTGTATTTGGTTCCGAGCACGAACACGTGGCCGACCTCGATGCCGCGTTCGATCGCCAGCAGGCCCTTGCCGTCGGGCGAAGCATCGCCGGCCACCACGTTGCGGATGTCGGCCACCGCGTCGGGTTCGGGCAGGTCACGGCCCCAGTTGACGCCGGTGGTGTGGAAGTCCACCTCGTTGGCGCCGCAGATCCAGTCGGCCATGACGGCGACGTCGCGGTCGGCGACGATCTTCACGGGCTGCTTCAGATTGAGCGGGCCCAGGTAGCCGGGCTCGCTGCCGAAGTGATCCTTGATCTCGGTGACGGTCGCGAAGCGGAAACCGTTGTCCAGCCCCGGCACCTTGCTCACCTTGATCTCGTTCATGTCGTGGTCGCCGCGAACGAGCAACAGCCAGACCTTGGCGCCCTTGATGTTGCCAGCCGCATCCACGATGTCGGTGGCCAGAACCAGGGACTTGACGGTGGTCGACAAGGGCACGCCCAACAGGATTGCGACGTCTTCGCAGGTGCTCTTGCCCGGCGTCGGTGTCTTCGTGATCGACTGGGTGGCGACACCCCGTGGACCGGCCGGAGCGAGCGCTTCGGCCTTTTCCATGTTGGCAGCGTAATCGCTGTCGGGGCAATAGACGATTGCGTCTTCGCCTGTCGCGGCAATGACCTGGAACTCCTGGCTGACGTCGCCGCCGATGGCGCCGCTGTCCGCGGCCACCGCGCGGTAGCGAAGGCCGAAGCGGTCGAAGATCCGGCGGTAGGCATCCGCCATCACCTGGTAGCTGGCCTTCGCGGCATCGAGGTCGCGGTCGAAGCTGTAAGCGTCCTTCATGATGAACTCGCGCCCGCGCATCAGGCCGAAGCGCGGACGACGCTCGTCGCGGAACTTGGTCTGGATCTGATAGAAATTCTTCGGCAGCTGCTTGTAGCTGCGTATCTCCTGGCGCGCGATGTCGGTCACGACCTCTTCGCTGGTCGGCTGGATGACGAAGGAGCGCTCATGCCGGTCCTTGATGCGCAGCAACTCGGCGCCATAGCCCTGGAAGCGGCCGCTTTCTTCCCAGAATTCGGCTGGCTGCACCACGGGCATAGTGAGTTCGACCGCACCGGCCCGGTTCATCTCTTCACGGACGATGGCCTCGACCTTGCGAATGACCCGCAGGCCCATCGGCATGTACGTGTAGATGCCGGTGCCGAGCTTCTTGATCATGCCGGCGCGCATCATGAGCCGATGGCTCGCGACTTCGGCATCGGCCGGCGCTTCCTTGAGGGTGGAGATAAAGAATCGGGAAGCTTTCATCGGTCGCGGCGCAGAGGGCTACAGGTGGAGATGCTGGGAGTCAGGCCTCGAGAGGACCTGGAACAGGTCGCTTGCCGTGTGCAACCCGGCATGCATAATCGACTCAGTTCAAAAATTGGGGTTTGATTATGCTCGACCGGGACGGCTTCAGGCCCAACGTCGGCATCATCCTGCTCAACCAGAGAAACCAGGTTTTCTGGGGTAAACGCATTCGCACCCATTCCTGGCAGTTTCCGCAAGGCGGCATCGATCGCGGCGAAAGTCCCGAGCAGGCCATGTTCCGGGAACTGCACGAGGAAGTAGGTCTCCACCCGGAGCATGTGCGCATCGTGGCCCGTACCCGTGACTGGTTGCGCTACGAGGTGCCGGATCGGTTCATTCGCCGTGACGCGCGCGGCCACTACAAGGGCCAGAAGCAGATCTGGTATTTGCTGCAACTCATCGGTCACGATTGGGATCTGAACCTGCGTGCCACCGACCATCCGGAGTTCGACGCCTGGCGTTGGCACGACTACTGGGTGCCACTCGATGTCGTGGTCGAATTCAAGCGCGGCGTCTATGAGATGGCGCTGACCGAACTCGCTCGCTACCTGCCTCGGCAGGATTTCCGCAACCGCTTCCTGCGCAGCAATGTGCGCGCTCGCGAATTCGAGCGTCATCCGCCCGCTGCAGGCCATGAATCCCTCTTCGAACTGCCCCCAGGGGCCAGTTTCGACCCGAATCCCAATGCCTCTCTTCCAGCGTCCGACCCCAGCGACCCTCTTCACGTGCAGCGCTAAGCATGTTCTCGCCATCACTTTCGCATGCTTGGTCGCCGCATGCGGATCGGGTCCAAAGGACACCGACAACCCGGACTGGGCGCAATCCGGCATGCCGCCGCCCCCCAAAGTCACGTCGCAGCCCGACGAATGGAAAGAAAGCGACGTGCCACCGCCGCCCGCCTTCGACGAAAGGAGGCTGCTCCCCATCGAGATGCCGCCGCATCTGAGCCTGCAATACGGCATCGACCCGGCCACCATCACGGTGACCCGCGACGGCGTGGTTCGGTATGTGGTCGTGGCCAGCAACAAGGCCGGGGGCGCCACCAATGCCTTCTACGAAGGTGTGCGCTGCTCCAGCGAAGAAGTGAAGCAGTACGCCCGCTTCAACCAGGGTGCCTGGCACAACGCGTCGAACCCGGAATGGAAGCGCATCAACGTCCGCAATTCGCGCTATGCCAAGGAGCTGGCCGAGCAGGCCTTGTGCCGTGGCCATGCCCCTCGTGCGTCCGTCGGAGAGATGGTCCGGCAGATCAAGGATCCGGTCCGCGAGGTCCAGTAAGAGCGTCAGCGCCCGTCCGGCATCAGCACCATGTTGTCGCGGTGGACCATTTCCGGTTCCGCGACATAGCCCAGCAGACGCTCGAACTCTGACGAAGGCTTGCGGCAAAGCATCCGCGCTTCGGCGCTCGAGTAATTGGCCAGCCCGCGGCCGAGTTCGGCGCCCTGCTGGTCGCGGATGGCGATCACGTCGCCCCGCGAGAATTCGCCCTCGACCCCCGTCATGCCGATCGGCAGCAGGCTCTTGCCCTCGCCGCGCACCTTGGCAGCGGCACCGGCATCCACCAGAACGGCCCCCCGCAACTGCAGGTGATCGGCCATCCAGCGCTTGCGGGCCTGGTGCTTGGCGGTCTGTGCCACCAACAGCGTACCGATGGGCTCGCCACGCGTCAGACGCAAGAGCGCATCCGGCTCGCGGCCCCAGGCGATGACGGTCGACGCGCCGGAACCTGCAGCGCGCTTGGCAGCGAGGATCTTCGTGATCATGCCGCCGCGGCCGATGCTGCTGCCGGCGCCGCCAGCCATCGCCTCCAGCGCGGGATCGCCGGCGGCAGCCTCGTGCACAAAACGGGCATCGGGATCCTTGCGCGGGTCGGCGCTGAAGAGTCCCTTCTGGTCCGTCAGGATCACGAGCGCATCGGCTTCCACCAGGTTGGCGACCAGCGCGCCCAGGGTGTCGTTATCACCGAACTTGATCTCGTCGTTGACGACCGTGTCGTTCTCGTTGATGACCGGCACGACGCCCAGCGCGAGCAAGGTGACGAGAGTCGAGCGCGCATTCAGATAGCGCTCGCGATCCGCAAGATCGGCGTGCGTCAGCAGCACCTGGGCACTGCCGATGCCGTTCTCGCGCAGCTTGGTCTCGTAGATCTGCGCCAGTCCCATCTGGCCGACAGCGGCGGCGGCCTGCAACTCGTGGATCTCGTGAGGACGCACACGCCAGCCCAATCGCTTCATACCTTCCGCAATGGCGCCACTCGACACCATCACCACTTCCCGCCCCTCGCGTACCAGCGTGGCAAGTTGCCGGCACCATTCGCCGATGGCGTTCTCGTCCAGGCCGCGGCCCTCATTGGTGACGAGGCTGGAGCCGACCTTGACGACGATTCGCCGTGCATCGCGAAGGGCGGTGGAGCCAGTGCTAGAGGTCATTGGAAGCTGTTGCGGTCGTGGAATGCTTGCCGGAATCACAGTCTCTGGATCGCCATCGAACGGAACCCGGTACTCAGGAAAAACGGGGATCGATCTCCGTCGGCGGCTGCTCGGCCACCTGCAGCGCCTTGACGTGCTGGTAGATCGCCTGCACGAGCGGTTCGCAGCCCTCGCGCGTCAGCGCCGAGATCTCGAATACGGGGCCCTTGAACCGCAGCCGCTTGACGAAGTCCTTGACGCGCGCGGCACGCTCGTCGGTCGGCACCATGTCGAGCTTGTTCAGGACCAGCCAGCGCGGCTTTTCATACAACGTCGCGTCGTACTTCTTGAGTTCGCCAACGATGGCCTTGGCCTGCGCGACCGGATCGACGCTTTCGTCGAACGGTGCCATGTCGATCACGTGCAGCAGCAGGCGGGTACGTTGCAGGTGGCGCAGGAACAGGTGGCCGAGGCCAGCGCCTTCGGAGGCGCCTTCAATCAGACCTGGAAGATCGGCCACGACGAAGCTCTGCTCCGGACCGACGCGCACTACCCCGAGATTCGGGTGCAGCGTGGTGAAGGGGTAATCGGCGATGCGCGGACGCGCATTGGAAATGGCGCTGATGAGCGTCGACTTGCCGGCATTCGGCATGCCTAGCAACCCTACGTCGGCCAGCACCTTCAGTTCGAGCTTGAGGTTCTTCTTCTCGCCAGGCCAACCAGGGGTCTTCTGGCGCGGTGCGCGATTGATGGCGCTCTTGAAGCGCATGTTGCCGAAGCCGCCATCACCGCCCTTGGCAATCGTGATCACCTCGCCCGGCGTCAACAGTTCGTACAGCACCTCGCCCGTTTCGGCGTCGGAGATGATCGTGCCGACAGGCATCTTCAAGGTGACGTCGTCGCCGGCGGCGCCGAACATGTCTGACCCCATGCCATGTTGCCCGCGCTTGGCGTCGTGCCGGCGCGAGAAGCGAAAATCGACCAGCGTGTTCAGGTTCGGGTCTGCCACGGCAAAGACGTGGCCGCCGCGGCCGCCATCGCCGCCGTTCGGCCCCCCGAACTCCTTGTACTTCTCATGGCGGAACGACACACAGCCGTTGCCACCGTCGCCAGCGGCAACGTCAATGAAGGCTTCGTCCACGAACTTCATGAGATGTCCAGTTTACAAATGAAGAAGCCCCGGCAAAGCGGGGCTTCGAAAAGATCGAAGTGACTGGCTCAGGCCGGGGTCACGTTGACCGTGTGCTTGTTCAGTGCACCCTTGGTACCGAACGACACGTGGCCGTCGACCAGGGCAAACAGCGTATGGTCCTTGCCCACGCCGACGTTGACGCCGGGGTGAAACTGGGTGCCGCGCTGGCGCACGATGATCGAGCCCGCGCTGATCAGTTCACCACCAAACGCCTTCACGCCGAGCATCTTGGGCTTCGAATCGCGCCCGTTTCGCGTAGAGCCGCCGCCTTTTTTCTGTGCCATGGAATCAGCTCCTTAGCCGGCGATCGCGCCGATTTGCAGTTCGGTGAACTGCTGGCGATGGCCTTGACGTTTCTGATAGTGCTTGCGACGGCGCATCTTGAAGATGCGAACCTTGTCGTGCTTGCCGTGCGACAGTACCGTGACTGTCACCGTTGCGCCGGACACCAGGGGCGTACCTACCTTGATTGCGCTGCCGTCGCCGACTGCGAGCACTTGGTCGATCACGATCTCCTGGCCTACGTCCGCAGCAATCTGTTCTACTTTAATTTTCTCGCCGGAAGCAACGCGATACTGCTTGCCGCCGGTTTTTATGACCGCGTACATGTTGACCTCTTGAATAAGATGGGTTCTACGGCGAATTCCGCAGAGCCCTAGATTCTAGCACGAGGGGCGTTTCTCGAGCCAAGGGGCGGAAGCGCAGCCGAATCGGCCGGGTTCGCCTCCCTATAATCTGGGACTTCCAGCCCTGCGATCGTCGCATCTCACGCAGCGCGCAAGCGCCCTTGCTTTGCCAGTTCCCGCCGCCGACACCTCCCCCGCCGCTGCCGTACTCGACCTGATCGCCGACGATATGGCGGGGGTCGACCGCGTCATCAGCCGCCGCCTCGACACCGGCGTGCCGCTGGTACGCCAAGTCTCCAAGTACATCATCTCCGCCGGCGGCAAGCGGTTGCGGCCCGCATTGCTTCTTCTCATGGCAGGCGCCCTGGGCTATCGCGAGGAGCAGCGCTTCAACCTGGCGGCGGTCGTCGAATTCATCCATACGGCGACCCTGCTGCACGATGACGTCGTCGACGAATCCACGCTTCGCCGCGGCCGCCCGACTGCCAACGAGTCGTTTGGAAACCCCGCCAGCGTCCTCGTCGGCGACTTTCTCTATTCCCGCGCCTTCCAAATGATGCTGGACGCCAACGACGTTCGGGTCATGGAGATCCTTGCGGACGCCACCAACGTCATCGCCGAGGGCGAAGTGCTGCAGCTGATGAACATGCACGATGCTTCTCTCGATGAGGAAGCCTACCTTCGGGTGATTCGCTCCAAGACTGCCAAGCTGTTCGAAGCAAGCACGCGCCTTGCGGCCGTGTTGGCCGGCGCAACGCCCGAGGTCGAGGAAGCCTGCGCGACCTATGGACAGGCGCTGGGCACCGCCTTCCAGGTCATCGACGACGTGCTCGACTACGCCGGCAACGCGAACGAGACCGGCAAGAACGTCGGCGACGACCTCCGCGAAGGCAAGACCACGCTCCCGCTGATTCTCGCCATGCAACGAGGAACGCCTGATCAGCGCGCGCTGATCAGTGCGGCCATCGAGGCAGGCGACACGACGCAACTGCCCCAAATCGTGGCCATCGTGCGCGAAACCGGAGCACTGGAAGCTACGCGCGCAGCGGCTGCAGCAGAAGCTCAGCGCGCAATGGATGCACTTCGTGGTTTTCCTGCAAATCCGCACTCCGGCGGTTTGCTACAATTAGCGGCTCAGTTGCTTGAGCGACGCGCCTAAGTCACCACGACGGACGACTCTCTTTTTGCAACCATCGGGGTGTAGCTTAGCCTGGTAGAGCGCTACGTTCGGGACGTAGAGGCCGGAGGTTCGAATCCTCTCACCCCGACCAGCCTTTTTGGGCTGTAATTGCCAAATGCTGCGCGATCAAACGGGCACGCAGCGGTTTACAGTCCTTGGGCGATCAGCGATGATCGTGAAGCAATTTTTCACGTCTCTTACATTCGTTGAATGGCCGCCGCCGAACCCCTCGTCAAAGAAACCACGTCGATCGCTCTTCCGGGACTGGCGCGTGCACTGGTTTCGGCCGGAAAGCTTGCCGCGAAGGCCGCGGAAGATATTTACCAGAAGTCCCTCAGCGGGCGCACCAGCTTCATCGCGGAGTTGACCGGTACTGGCGCGGTGTCTGCGGCCGACCTGGCCCACACACTGTCCAGTGCGTTTGGCGCGCCCCTGCTCGACCTCGACGCCATCGATCCGCAGCGCCTTCCCAAGGACCTTCTCGACGCCAAGCTGTGCCAAGCCTATCGAGTGGTCGTCCTGAGCAAACGCAACAATCGTCTCATTGTTGCAACAGCCGACCCCTCGGATCAGCAGGCCGCGGAAAAAATCAAGTTCGCGTCCCAGATGGGCGTGGACTGGGTCATCGCGGAGTACGACAAGCTCTCCCGCATGATCGAAGCGGCGGCGGTCACCGCTTCCGAAACCATCGACAGCATCATCGGCACAGAGTTCGAGTTCGATGATGTCTCTGCTGATACCAGCAGCGAGACCAGCGACCCGGCCGTTGCCGAGGTCGAGGACGCCCCCGTTGTCCGCTTCCTGCACAAGATGCTCCTCGACGCGTTCAGCATGCGTGCGTCGGACATTCACTTCGAACCCTACGAGCACAATTACCGCGTGCGCTTCCGCATCGACGGCGAGTTGCGCGAGATCGCGAGTCCGCCAACGGTCATCAAGGACAAGCTGGCGTCGCGCATCAAGGTCATATCTCGGCTGGACATCTCCGAAAAACGCGTTCCGCAAGACGGCCGGATGAAACTCAAGATCGGTCCGGAACGCGTGATCGATTTTCGGGTAAGCACCTTGCCCACGCTGTTCGGCGAGAAGATCGTGATCCGTATCCTTGATCCGAGCAGCGCACGCCTGGGCATCGATGCGCTTGGCTACGACGCGGACGAAAAGGAGCGCCTGCTTCAGGCCATCGGGCGCCCGTACGGCATGGTGCTGGTCACCGGGCCGACCGGGTCCGGCAAGACCGTTTCGCTCTACACCTGCCTGAACTTGCTGAACAAACCCGGGGTGAATATCGCCACGGCGGAAGATCCGTCTGAAATCAACCTGCCGGGGGTCAACCAGGTCAATGTCAACGATCGGGCGGGCCTGACCTTCGCGACTGCGCTGCGCGCCTTCCTGCGGCAGGACCCGGACATCATCATGGTCGGCGAAATTCGCGACCTCGAAACCGCCGACATCTCGATCAAGGCCGCGCAAACGGGCCACCTGGTCCTCTCGACGCTGCACACCAACGATGCGCCGACAACGCTCACGCGGATGCGCAACATGGGCATCGCGCCCTTCAACATCGCATCCAGCGTCATCCTGATCACCGCGCAGCGGCTTGCACGGCGCCTGTGCACCGTTTGCCGCGCTCCTGCCGATGTGCCGAAGCAGGCGTTGCTCGATGCCGGCTTCAAGCCGCATGACCTGGACAACTCCTGGAAGCCCTACCATCCGGTCGGTTGCTCCGCGTGCAATGGCGGATACAAGGGTCGTGTCGGCATTTATCAGGTGATGCCGATCAGCGAGGAGATCCAGAAGATCATCCTTCGCGACGGAAGCGCGCTCGACATCGCGCGGCAGTCCGAAGCCGAAGGCGTGCGCTCGCTGCGTCAGTCGGGCCTGAAGAAAGTCATGCAGGGACTGACCTCACTTGAAGAAGTGCTTGCAGTCACCAACGAATAGCATCGAGAAGCGGAGATTCAATGGCAACGGCAGCAGCATCCAACCGAACGTTCAAGGAATATGTCTTTGAGTGGGAGGGCAAGGACCGCAACGGTAAGACGGTGCGAGGCGAAGTACGAGCCGCTGGCGAAAACCAGGTCCAGGCGGCGCTGCGACGCCAGGGCGTGCTCACGACGAAGATCAAGAAGCGGCGCATGCGCTCCGGCAAGGCGATCAAGCCGAAGGACATCGCGATCTTCACTCGACAGCTGGCCACGATGATGAAGGCTGGCGTCCCCCTGCTGCAGGCTTTTGACATCGTGGGTCGCGGCAATGCGAACCCCAGCGTCGCGAAGCTGCTCAACGACATTCGCAGCGATGTGGAAACGGGCACGTCGCTGTCGTCCGCCTTTCGCAAGTTCCCAAAGTACTTCGACAGCCTCTACTGCAATCTGGTCGAAGCCGGCGAAGCCGCGGGTATTCTGGAAGACTTGCTCGACCGCCTGGCCACCTACATGGAAAAGACGGAGGCGATCAAGTCGAAGATCAAGTCGGCGCTGATGTATCCGACGTCGGTGATCGTCGTGGCGTTCGTGGTGGTGGCGATCATCATGATTTTCGTCATCCCGGCGTTCAAGCAGGTGTTCACCTCCTTCGGCGCGGACCTGCCCGCTCCGACACTGTTCGTCATGGCGGTCAGCGAGTTCTTCGTTTCCTATTGGTGGTTGATTTTCGGCGTCATCGGCGGGGGTCTCTATTTCTTCATCCAGGCCTGGAAGCGCAACGAGCGCGTTCAAAAGGTCATGGACCGCCTCCTCTTGCGCCTGCCGATTTTTGGTGCCCTGATCGACAAGTCGTGCGTCGCGCGCTGGACCCGGACGCTGGCGACCATGTTCGCCGCCGGCGTGCCGCTGGTCGAAGCACTCGATTCCGTGGGCGGCGCGTCCGGCAATTCCGTGTATGCGGAAGCCACTACCAAGATCCAGCAGGAGGTTTCGACCGGGACCAGCCTCACGACGGCGATGACCAATGCCAACCTGTTCCCGTCGATGGTGCTGCAGATGACCGCCATCGGGGAGGAGTCAGGCTCGATCGACCACATGCTGGGCAAGGCGGCCGACTTCTACGAATCCGAAGTCGACGACATGGTTGCCGGCCTTTCCAGCCTGATGGAACCCATCATCATCGTGTTCCTGGGCGTGATCATCGGCGGGATCGTGGTCTCGATGTACCTGCCCATCTTCAAGCTCGGCCAGGTCGTCTGATGCTGGTTTCGCAGGGGGTGGACGCCGCGCTGGCCGGCGTACTGGGGCTCTTGATCGGCAGTTTTCTCAATGTCGTGATCTATCGGCTCCCCAAGATGCTCGAAGCACAATGGGCGGCAGAATGCGCGGGCGTCGAGGGCGGTGACACCACGCCTGCCGAGCGATTCAACCTGATGGTGCCGCATTCGCGCTGCCAGCAATGCGGGCATGCCATTCGCTGGTATGAGAACGTCCCCGTACTGAGTTATCTCATCCTCCGCGGAAAGTGCTCGGCATGCAGGACGCCGATCAGCATGCGCTATCCCGTGGTCGAACTGGTGACCGGCGCGCTCTTCGCCTGGTGCGTTTGGCACATGCCTGGGCAAATCGGCAGTCTCGCATGGTGCGGCTTTGCGGCGGCCCTGCTTGCGTTGGCGCTCATCGACTGGGACACCACCCTGCTGCCGGACGACATCACGCTCCCTTTGCTGTGGGCAGGCCTGCTGGCCTCCCTGGCGGGTTTCACCGGCGTGCCACTCGCAAGCGCCGTCTGGGGCGCTGTTGCGGGCTACCTCTCGCTTTGGGCCGTCTACTGGCTCTTTAAGCTGACCACGGGCAAGGAGGGCATGGGCTATGGCGATTTCAAGCTCTTTGCCGCCTTCGGCGCGTGGTTCGGATGGCAGGCGTTGGTGCCGATCATTCTGATGGCATCGATCATCGGGGTGGTCGTCGGCCTTGCGCTCAAGTTCAGCAGCGGGTTGCGCGAAGGCGGCTACGTGCCCTTCGGGCCGTTCCTGGCTGGTGCCGGCTTCACGGCCATGATATTCGGCCCGGACGCCATCCTCCGCGTGGCCGGCCTCTGAGCGCTTGAGAGCCATGCGCATCGGCTTGACCGGCGGTATCGGAAGCGGCAAGAGCACGGTCGCGACCATGCTGGTCTCGCTCGGTGCGAAGCTGGTCGACACGGACGCGATTGCACGATCCGTTGCCGAGCCGCAGGGGGCCGCAATGCCGGCGCTCGAAGCGGAATTCGGTCGATCCATCCTCGCCGAAGATGGCGGCTTGGACCGAGCGCGCATGCGAGACCTTGTGTTCGCCGATGCTCAAGCCAAAAAGCGCCTCGAGGCCGTCCTGCATCCGCTGATCGGCGCGGAATGCGAGCGGCAGGCGGCAACTGCTGCGGCCAGACAACCCATCGTGTTCGACGTGCCGCTTCTGGTCGAATCGAGACGCTGGCGTGCCATCGTCGATCGGGTGCTGGTAGTTGACGCCACCGAAGAGACCCAGTTGCGTCGCGTCGTGACTCGTTCCGGCTGGGCGTCCGAAGCAGTTCGCGCAGTCATCACGCAACAAGCGGACCGAGTCCAACGCCGGGCGGCAGCCGATGCAGTGATATTCAACGAGGACCTCTCGATGCAGGAACTCGCGTCGGAAGTACGGAATCTGTGGGAACGGTGGACGGGCATCGTCGCGCGATAATCGGCCGGCACAACGGCCTATGCGCCACACAACAAGAACGCGGAGCGCGAGACGGCTCCGCGAGCCACATCCCACAAGATGCTCTTCAATTCGTACGCGTTCATCTTCTGCTATTTCCCGATCGTCTTTTTCGGGTTCTTCCTGATCGGCAAGTGGAATGCGCGTGCAGCAGCCGGCTTTCTCGCGCTGGCGTCGCTGTTCTTCTATGGCTGGTGGAGCGTTCAGGCGCTGCCGCTGCTGGTGGGATCGATCTGCTTCAACTACTGGGCAGGCTTGCGACTGACGCGAGGCCCTGGACGAACCGATGCTGGGCGAAAGCGCATGCTGGTGGTTGCGCTGGTGATCAATCTCGGGGTGCTCGCCACCTTCAAGTATGCGAATTTCTTTGTCAGCAACGTGAATGAGGGGCTCGCGGCAGCCGGCCTCTCTCCGTTGCCCCTTCTGCATGTGGTTCTGCCGATCGGCATTTCCTTCTACACGTTCACGCAGATTGCCTTCCTGGTCGATTGCTGGCAGGACAAGGTCCACGAGCGCAGCTTCGTGCACTACGTGCTGTTCGTCACCTATTTCCCCCACCTGATCGCCGGGCCGGTGCTCCATCACGCGCAGATGATGCCGCAGTTCGCCAACCCGGCGACCTACCGGATGGACCTGAACAAGGTCTCGCTGGGCCTGGCGATCTTCGTCTTCGGCCTTGCCAAGAAGTTGCTCATCGGCGATCGGATGGGGGAGTACGCGGACCTGATGTTCACGGGCGTGCACAACGGCACCGTTCCGACGCTCTACACCGCGTGGCTGGGCGTGATGGCCTATACGCTGCAGATCTATTTCGACTTCTCCGGCTACTCGGACATGGCCGTGGGCCTGTCGCTGTGCCTGGGCGTGCAGCTGCCGCTCAACTTCAATTCGCCCTACAAATCAACGAGCATCATCGAGTTCTGGCGTCGCTGGCACATCTCACTGTCCACCTTCCTGCGCGACTACCTCTACGTGCCCCTGGGCGGAAATCGAAAAGGTCCGGCGCGGCGCTATCTGAACCTCTTCCTCACCATGCTCCTGGGTGGACTCTGGCATGGTGCCGCATGGACTTTCGTGGTCTGGGGCGCGCTGCACGGTGCCTTCCTGATGGTCAATCATCTCTGGAATGCGAAGGTGCGCCGCAATGCGAAGCCCGGGCGCCTGGCCCGACTGCTCGGCTGGTTCCTGACCTTCATCTGCGTGATGATCGCGTGGGTAGTGTTCCGTGCCGAAAGCATGGGCGCGGCGATGGACATCTACAAGGGCATGCTGGGGATGCACGGGACCGACCTTGTGGCCTTCCATGAATTCGGGCCGGTTCCCATCCGAAAGCCGGAATTCTTCCAGACCATGCTGGTGGGGCTGTTCATCTGCTTGGCATTGCCGCCGACCATCACGCTACAGCGCTGGGTGCCTCAGGCCCAAGCGCTTGCCGGACGCCCGCGCGTCGCCAGGATCTTCACCGCGCTGATGGCCCTCGCGACGGTGATCTTGCTCGGTCTTTGCGTGTCGAAGCTGGGCTCTTACAGCCCCTTCCTCTATTTCCAGTTCTGATATGACGCCCGCAAAACTCTGGCTGCAGATCTTTCTGGCCGGCTTCGCCATCATCTCGGCGCTGCTGGTCACCACGCTGGCAGCAGGCGTCCCTTATGGCGATCTGTCGCGGATCGGCCAAGTTTCGGACAATGAGTTCGGTTGGCAACTGGCCCAACCGCACGTCGAGCCCGCGTTCCTTCGTGCCTCTCCGGTCACGGAAGCGGACATCCTCGTGATCGGTGACAGTTTTTCAATGACTTACCGATGGCAATCCGTGCTCACCAGGGCAGGCTACCGTGTCACGACAATCTACTGGGGCCAACTCGGCGAAGCGCTCTGTGACGACTTCGACGCCTGGCTCGACGGCGCGGGATTTCACGGCAAACTGGTCGTGGTTGAAAGCGTCGAACGCCTGCTTGGCGATCGCCTGGCAAAGTCACAGAACTGCACAAAGATGCGAAAGCCATTCGAGTCCAAATCCGAGCCCTTCACCTCGCCACCCGAGCAGGTGCCCGGTTTCGAACTCAATTGGAAGGGCAAGCTGACATCGGGCTATACCACCTTCAGGAACACCAGCCGAGCAAAGAATTCGCCTGGCGACACCCTGTTTGGCAAACAGACGTGGGCGCGCCCCGTAGTGGGCGGCTGCTCATTCTTCAGCAGCAAGTTCTGCGACAAGGCTTTGTTCTTCAAGGATGACGACGACAACGGCGACCTGACACCGGAGAATGTCAGGCAGATGCGCGCCTTTACCAACGCCCACCCCGCCCGCACGATCATGTGGATGGTGATTCCCAACAAGACGACGATCTACATCCAGCCGGATCATTCGAAAGATTTTGTGACGGCGTTCCGCGACGCGGGCCTCGGTCCCGACCTGTTCACCTTCGCCCAGGAGCAAAAGACAAAGGTCCGCGACTTCTATTTCCCCAATGACACCCACTTGTCGATGCACGGCCAACTGATCCTCGGGCAGCGCGTGCTGGAGTCAGTGCGCAAGATCCTGCCCGAGCCGGCCGCCAAGACGTCTTGAAGCTATCATTCCGACAGGAAGCCCTCACGCGTGATCCTTTACGAGTACCCATTCAACGAGCGCATCCGGACCTATTTGCGTCTGGAGCATCTGTTCCGCCGTCTTGGGGAACTGGTGCCAGCCGACTCGGCCCTCTTGCACCACTACGCACTCGTCACGATCTTCGAGATCATGGACGTGGCAGCGCGCGCCGATCTGAAGGCCGACGTCCTGAGGGACCTGGATAAGCACAAGAACGTGTTCAACAGCTACCGCGGGAATCCGGCGATAGCCGAAACGGTGTTGGACCAGGTGGTGAGCAAGCTGGAGAGCAACTTCACGACGCTCAACACGGTACCGGGCAAGGCCGGCCAGGCCTTGACCGAGAACGAATGGCTGATGAGCATCCGCAGCCGCGCCGGCATTCCGGGCGGCACCTGCGAATTCGACCTGCCGGCGTACTACGCCTGGCAAAACCGCCGCGCTCCGGAGCGTCGCGCCGACCTGGAGCGCTGGTCCTCCACCCTTGCACCGCTGGCCGAGTCCATCTATCTGTTGCTCAAACTGCTGCGCGACGCCGACGTGCCCTACAAGGTCATCGCAACGAACGGACAGTTCCAGCAAACCCTGCCACAAGGCCGAAGCTTTCAGCTGCTGCGCCTGCGCATCGATCCGAAACTCGGCCTGATTCCCGAAATCAGCGGCAACCGGTTGATGGTGTCGGTCCGGCTGATGCGCCACGAGGCTGACGACCGCCTGCACCACAGCACGGACGACACACCCTTCGAACTGACTCTCTGCGCATGAGCGGCACCCCTTCCTTCGGCGAGCGGATCGTGCGCTGTCCGGCGTGCGGGCAGGACAGTGTCTACGCGCCGAGCAACCCTTATCGGCCTTTCTGCAGCGCCCGCTGCAAGGGCATCGATCTGGGCGCCTGGGCGAGTGAGGAGTTTAGGATGCCGGCGGATGCGCCGCCGGACGAAGATCCGTTCGGCGACCCCAAGCGCCAGCAACAGTAGCTCGCCATCGCGAGCGGCGGTCAGTGGTCAGCGCGCTGCTACCGGATCAGACAGGCCGCGTTCTTCGGCGAGCCATCCCAGGACAGGCAGCGCCCCCGGAAGCACCGGCTCGACCTCGAGCGGCAATTGCTGCCAGCACATCGACTGGCCTTCCCGCATCTCGAAGCCGCCGTCCCAAGCCCTGATCTTGCACCAGTGAAGACGCACCAGCGCATGCGGGTAGTCATGCTCGGTGACCTTCCAGACTTCGGCGCCAGCGATCGTGATGCCGAGCTCTTCGTGCAACTCGCGCCGCAAAGCTTGTTCGACCGTCTCGCCTGCTTCGATCTTGCCGCCGGGGAACTCCCAGTAGCCGGCGTACGGTTTGCCTTCCGGCCGAGTCGAAAGCAACAGGGCATCGTCCTCGCGAATCAGGATGCCGACTGCGACTTCGGTGTGCTTGCGCGAATCCGTCATCACGAGGCGTCAGGCCGCAGCGCGCCCGGCGTAGTCGCGGGCGAACTGGTATGCCACACGTCCGCTGCGCGAACCCCGCTCGAGCGCCCAGACCAGTGCCGCAGGCCGAGCGGCTTCAATCGCCTTCGCGTCCACGCCGAAGGACGATAGCCATTGCGCGACGATCGTCAGGTATTCGTTTTGACTGAATGGGTAAAAGCTCACCCACAGACCGAAGCGCTCGGAGAGCGAAATCTTTTCCTCGATCACCTCACCAGGATGCACTTCGCCGTCCTCGGTATGCGTGTAGCTGAGGTTGTCCTTCATGTACTCGGGCAGCAGATGGCGCCGATTGCTGGTGGCATAGATCAGCACATTCGGCGTGGCTGCGGCGATCGAACCGTCGAGGATCGACTTCAGCGCCTTGTAGCCCGGCTCACCCTCGTCGAAGCTCAAATCGTCGCTGAAGACGATGAATTTCTCCGGCCGATTCGAGACTACATCGACGATGTCCGGCAAATCCGTGAGTTCTGCCTTGTCGACTTCGATGAGGCGCAGACCTTGCGGCGCATAGGCTTGCAAGCATGCGCGGATCAGAGACGACTTGCCGGTGCCGCGGGCGCCGGTCAGCAGCACGTTGTTGGCCGGCTTGCCTTCGACGAACTGACGCGTGTTGCGTTCGATCTTTTCCTTCTGGACGTCGATTTCCTTCAGCGCATCGAGCGGCATCGTCGCCACGTGGCGAACCGGCTCCAGCGTGCCGTGGCCCGAGCTGCGGCGACGGTAGCGCCAGGCGACGGAAGCGCTCCAGTCGGTCGGCGCTGACAGGGGCTGCGGAAGGATCGATTCGATGCGGCTGATCAGTTGTTCGGCGCGCTCGATCAGGCGTTCGAATTTCTCGTTCATGACCTGTAGTCGGCGTTGATCGTTACGTAGTCGTGGCTCAAGTCGCAGGTCCACACCGTGTCGGCGGCGTTGCCGCGGCCGAGCGCGATGCGCACCGTGATTTCGCTCTGCTTCATCACGCGCTGGCCGTCCTCCTCGCGGTAGGTCGGATTGCGCCCACCCTTGACCGCCACGTGAACGTCATCGAGATAGAGATCGATGCCCGTCTGGTCCAGATCGGCGATGCCTGCATAGCCGACCGCTGCCAGGATACGACCGAGATTCGGATCGCTTGCATAGAACGCCGTCTTGACCAGCGGCGAATGCGCGACCGCGTAGGCCACCTGACGGCACTCTGCCGCGTCGCTTCCGCCTTCGACACGGATCGTGATGAACTTGGTAGCGCCCTCGCCGTCGCGCACGATGGCCTGCGCCAACTGACGAGCAACGCCCTGCATTGCCTCCAGCAACGCGCGTCCTTCGGCGGATTCGAGGGAAGTGATCGTGGCATGATCGGCCTTCTGCGTGGCGATGACCACGAAGGAATCGTTCGTCGACGTATCGCCGTCGATCGTCACCCGATTGAACGAGGCGTCGGCAAGGGCCTTCGCCAGGGGCTGGATCAGCGACGCATCGATCTTCGCGTCGGTCGCCATGAAGCCAAGCATCGTGGCCATGTTCGGGCGGATCATGCCGGCGCCCTTGCTGATGCCGGTGATCGTGACCGTGACTCCACCGATCTGCACTTGCTGGCTGAAGGCCTTGGGCACCGTGTCCGTCGTCATGATGCCTTCGGCTGCGCGCGCCCAGTTCGATGGCGAGGCGTCCGCCAGCGCGGCGGGCAGGCCTGCCTCGATCCGGTCGATCGGCAACGGCTCCATGATCACGCCGGTGGAAAACGGCAGGATCTGCTCCGGTGCGAGGTTGAGCTTGCGGGCCAGCGCGATGCAGGTGGCGCGCGCGCGCGCCAACCCGTCTTCGCCCGTGCCGGCGTTTGCGTTGCCGGTGTTGATCAGCATCGCACGAACACCAAAATTGGCAGCCAGATGGTCACGGCAAAGCTGCACGGGTGCGGCACAGAAGCGGTTCTGCGTGAATACGCCGCCCACCGCGGCCCCCTCGTCGATCAGGACCACCGTCAAGTCCTTGCGGTTGGCCTTGCGCACGCCGGCCTCGGCGACGCCGATGCGAACGCCGGGCACCGCATGCAACGCGGCGGGATCGGGAGCGGAAAGATTCACGGGCATGGATGGGTCCTGCTGACGAGTGCGGATATCAAGTGAGCTTGCCGTGGCATTGCTTGAACTTCTTGCCACTGCCGCAAGGGCAAGGGTCGTTGCGACCCACGCGCGCAAAGGCGGCGGCACCGGCGCTCAGGCCGCCAGCGGCCTGGCGGCGCAGGCTTTCTTCGTCGACGCGCACTTCGACTTCACCGGTCTCAGTGGGCGCGGTGTAGGTGATGTTCGCCACGTTCTCACCGCGGCTCTCCATGGCTTCGGCGGCTTGCTCGAGCTGCTCGGTGGACTGCACGCGCACGGTCATGAGCTGACGCGTGACTTCGTTCTTCACGGAGTCGAGAAGCTGTCCGAAAAGCTCGAAGGCCTCGCGCTTGTACTCCTGCTTGGGCTGTTTTTGCGCGTAACCGCGAAGATGGATGCCCTGACGCAGGTAGTCCAGCGAGGCGAGGTGCTCGCGCCAATGGGTGTCGATGCTCTGCAGCAGCACCATGCGCTCGAACTGCGTGAAGTTCTCCTGGCCGATCAGCGAGACCTTGGCATTGAATGCCTCGTTGGCCGCCGAGACGACCTTCTCGACCACGTCTTCGTCGCCGATGGCGGTTGCCGCCTCCACTTCCTTGCGAAGCGGCATGTCCATGTGCCATTCGTCGGAAAGCACCTTCTCGAGACCGGCGAGGTCCCATTGCTCTTCGACCGACTCGTTCGGCACGTACTGGCGAACCAGATCCGAAAAACAGCCTTCGCGCAACCCTTCGATCTGCGCGGTCAGGTCGCCCGCGTCGAGGATGTCGTTGCGCTGCTGGTAGATCACCTTGCGCTGGTCGTTCGACACGTCGTCGTATTCGAGCAATTGCTTGCGCACGTCGAAGTTGCGTGCCTCGACCTTGCGTTGCGCGCTCTCGATGCTGCGCGTCACGATGCCGGCTTCGATTGCCTCGCCGTCGGGCATCTTGAGGCGGTCCATGATCGCCTTCACGCGGTCACCCGCGAAGATGCGCATCAGCGGATCGTCGAGGCTGAGGTAGAAGCGCGACGAGCCCGGGTCGCCCTGACGGCCCGAACGGCCGCGCAACTGGTTGTCGATGCGGCGCGATTCATGACGCTCGGTCGCGATGATGCGCAGGCCGCCCAGCGACTTCACAAATTCGTGGTCCTTGTCCCATTGCACACGCAACCGATCGGCCTCGGCTCCCCGGGATGCTGTATCGAGTTCCTCGTTGGCCTCGACGGCTTCGATCGCCTTCTCGACGTTGCCACCGAGCACGATGTCGGTACCACGACCCGCCATGTTGGTCGCAATCGTGATCATCTTGGTGCGGCCCGCCTGCGCGACGATTTCCGCTTCGCGTGCGTGCTGCTTGGCGTTGAGCACCTGGTGCGGCAGGCCGGCCTTTTCGAGCAGCCCGGCGATGATCTCGGAGTTCTCGATCGACGAGGTGCCGACCAGCACCGGCTGACCACGCTCGTAGCACTCGCGAATGTCCTGGATGGCCGCGTCGTACTTCTCGCGTGTGGTCTTGTAGACCCGGTCCAACTGGTCTTCGCGCCTGCTTGGCCGATTCGGCGGAATGATCATGGTCTCCAGACCGTAGATCTCCTGGAATTCATAGGCCTCGGTATCGGCCGTGCCGGTCATGCCCGCGAGCTTGGCGTAGAGGCGGAAATAGTTCTGGAACGTGATCGACGCGAGGGTCTGGTTCTCGGCCTGGATCTCGACGCCTTCCTTGGCCTCGACGGCCTGGTGCAGGCCGTCGCTCCAACGGCGCCCGGTCATCAGGCGGCCGGTGAATTCGTCGACGATGACCACTTCGCCCTGTTGCACCACGTAGTGCTGGTCGCGGTGGTACAGGTGACGTGCACGCAGCGCCGCATTCAGGTGATGCATCAGCGTGATGTTGGCCGGGTCGTAGAGCGAAGCGCCCTCGGGCAGCAACTTGAACTCGGAAAGAATCTGCTCCGCTTTCTCATGGCCGTCTTCGGTCATGAACACCTGGTGCGTCTTCTCGTCGACAGTGAAGTCGCCGGGCTTGGTGACGCCCTCGCCAGTGCGCGGATCGGCTTCCCCTTCCTGACGCACCAGCAGCGGAACGACCTTATTGATCGCCAGGTACAGCTCCGTGTGGTCTTCGGCCTGGCCGCTGATGATGAGCGGCGTACGCGCCTCGTCGATCAGGATGGAGTCCACCTCGTCGACGATGGCGTAGTTCAGCCCGCGCTGGACCCGGTCGCCCGGCTCGTAGACCATGTTGTCGCGCAGGTAGTCGAAGCCGTACTCGTTGTTCGTGCCGTAGGTGATGTCGCTGCCGTAGGCCTGCTGCTTCTCCTCGCGCGGCATCTGCGGGAGGTTGATGCCCACCGAGAGGCCGAGAAAGTTGTAAAGCCGGCCCATCCAGGTCGCATCGCGGCTGGCGAGATAGTCGTTCACGGTCACCACGTGGACGCCCTTGCCCGTGAGTGCGTTCAAGTACACCGGCAGCGTGGCGGTCAGGGTCTTGCCTTCACCCGTTCGCATTTCCGAGATCTTGCCGTTGTGAAGCGCCATGCCGCCCAGCAGCTGGACGTCGAAGTGGCGCATCTTCATCACCCGCTTGGACGCTTCGCGGACTGTGGCGAAGGCCTCGGGCAGCAGGTCGTCAAGGGTTTCGCCCTTGGCGACGCGATCCTTGAATTCCTGCGTCTTGGCGCGCAGGGCATCGTCATCGAGCTTCTCGAAGGACGGTTCCAGCGCATTGATGCGTTCGACCGTCTTGCGATACTGCTTCAGGAGCCGATCATTGCGACTGCCGAAAATTTGAGTCAGGAAATTGGTGGCCATGAATGGAGATCGAAGCACACTCGCTGTACGCGACTACTTCGACCGAAATCCCTAAGATAGACGAGAAGGAACTTGGGCGCGCTTTGCCAGAAAGCAAGCCGACCGGCCCGCAGGATTGCTGGCAAACCAGTGATTTTAGCCGCCTTGTTCGAACCTACCGACCGCAGACCTTTCCCCATGAACCGCCGTTTCAACTCCGTCACCCTGCTCGAGGCCACAGAGGGCTCTCCCACCCTCGCCGGCCTGGCTGCGCGTGCCCGTGAGGCGGGTGAACGTCTGGCCGCGGTGCAGGATCTGATCCCCCCCGAGATGCGTGCCGGCGTCAAGGCCGGCCCCGCCGAGGGGGACGTCTGGTGCATGCTGGTCTGCGGGAGTGCCGCTGCCGCAAAGCTTCGCCAGCTGGCGCCGATCCTCCAGGCGCGGCTGAAATCCCGCGGATGGGACGTCGCGACGATTCGGATCAAGGTGCAATCGCGCCGTTGAGCGCGGCGCGCGCCCTCAGAGTTGCGCGACCACCAATCCCAGCGTGAGCGCAACCGACGTGCCGAAGATGACGAGGCCGACACGCCGACGCCGGTGGGTCAGCATCCAAAGCGCCACCCCCGAGATCGACAGGAAGATCAAGCTGCCCGCCAGCGTATCGACCAACAAGATCCACGCGACAGGCATTCCAACGCCCTTGTGCAGATTGGCCAGCGTCGCAACGAAACCGTTGCTTGTGGTCGTGACGCCCACGGAACGATTGCCGCGCCAGTAGTCTGCTTGCACGATGGCGTCAGGGCCTCCGAAATTGAAGATCCAGCGCTCGGGCTGCATGAGCGGCTTCGCCGGCGCCGCCGTATCGGCTGCGTCGACTGCCGAAGCGCGCTTGCCCTTCTCGGTCCACGCAACGGGCTTTGCGGGCTCGGTGCGTGTGGAATTCGGCGGACCACTCTGGCCCAGCGCCTCTTGCAACCAAGCGGCCATTTCCTCCGCAGTTGCCGGCGCCGGTTCGGGCAGGGCCAACTGAGCATTGATGCGCTGCTGCGCCATCGGCATCTTGAGTACCGCGCGGTGGTTCAGCCAGATGCCCGCCGTGCCGAAGATCAAGCCCAGGATCGCGCCCCACAGGCCGAACCAGCCGTGGGTCTTGCGAATCCATTGCACGCTCGTGGAGCGGCGCTGCTGCGAGCGCTTGCGAGCTTCGATGGAAATGGACGAGGTGTAGGCGATCACGTCCGGGGCGGCGACACCGCTATCGAGGTGCGACTGGATGGCGTTGTCCATATCGTTTGGCCGAGCCCGCCCCCCCCTGTCGGGAGGTGGAAACCGGGAGCGATCTCGGGGTGGTGGTGATGGTGCCGCTTGTCGGAATCGAACTGACGACCTACCGCTTACAAGGCGGTTGCTCTACCAACTGAGCTAAAGCGGCGGGAGAGGGAATTTTAGCGGTGCGGCGTGGCCGCATCGCTCATTTGATCCGCTTGAGCGAGGGCCGCGCGCCACCACCGGCCGGCGGGCGCGGCGGGTCCTCGGGATCCGCTGGCGTGCTGCTCGTTTCCACGGCTTCTTCGGCGCCTTCGCCGGTCACGAGATGAACGACCTTGCTGGCATCGCCTTCGGTGCCGCGGGACGCATCGCGCAACGGCGTGCGTGTCGCGGAGGGCGCGGGCGTCGCCGCAGCAGGTGCCGAGCCGCCGTCAGCCTGCGCAGGGGCGGGCGCGGGAAAGGCCATGCCTTGCCCGTTCTCGCGCGCATAAATCGCGATCACGCGGCCCACAGGCACGCTGATCTCCCGGGCCGTTCCCGCGAAACGCGCCTTGAACTCGATGAAGTCGTTGCCCAGCTTGAGCGAACTCGTCGCATCGAAGCTGATGTTCAACACGATCTCGCCATTCTTGACGTACTCGCGCGGCACCTGGACGGTGTCGTCGACCTGCACCGCGACATACGGCGTGAAGCCGTTGTCCGTGCACCATTCATACAGCGCCCGGATGAGGTACGGGCGGGTGGATGACGATTCGAGCGCGTTGATCATGGCAGACTGCAGAAGCTCACTTGCGCATGACCTTTTCGGACGGCGTCAGTGCTTCGATGTAGGCGGGGCGCGAGAAGATGCGCTCCGCATACTTCAGAAGCGGGGCGGCGTTCTTGCTGAGGTCGATGCCGTAGTAGTCCAGACGCCAGAGCAGCGGAGCGATCGCGACGTCGAGCATCGAGAAGTTGTCGCCCAGCATGTACTTGTTCTTGAGGAACACCGGCGCGAGCTGCGTCAGACGATCGCGGATGTGCGAGCGCGCCTTTTCGAGCGCCTTTTCGTTGCCCTTGGACGTGCGGTTCTCCAGCGTGGAAACATGCACGAACAGTTCCTTCTCGAAATTCAGCAGGAACAGGCGGACGCGCGCGCGATCGACCGGGTCGCCAGGCATCAGTTGCGGATGCGGAAAGCGCTCGTCGATGTACTCGTTGATGATGTTCGACTCGTACAGGATCAGATCGCGTTCGACCAGGATCGGCACTTGGCCGTACGGGTTCATCACGCTGATGTCTTCAGGCTTGTTGTAGAGATCGACATCGCGAATCTCGAAATCCATGCCCTTCTCGAACAGCACGAAGCGGCAGCGATGTGAAAAAGGGCAGGTCGTTCCCGAATACAAGACCATCATGGCGAAAGGCTCCTAAAAATCAAAAAGAGTGGGTCGCGTTGGCAACCCACTCTGCGGGATCAGACGCTTGTGGCGCCCGATCGGCATCGAATTACTTGACGTCTTTCCAGTACGAGGCATTCAAGCGCCAAACAAAGACCACTGCTATGACAAGGAAGAGCAGAACCCAGACGCCCACACGGATGCGGGTGTTCTGCGCCGGCTCTGCCATCCACTGCAGATAGCTCACGAGGTCGCCCATCGCCTGGTCATATTGCATCGGCGTCATGGTGCCGGGCGTGAGTTGCTCCCAACCTTTGAATACTTCGGTTTCATGACCGTGCGACTCGACCTTGTCGAAGATCGGACGGCGTTCACCCTGCAACTCCCACAACACGTGCGGCATGGCAACAGCCGGAAACGCCAGGTTGTTCCAGCCCGTCGCCTTCGTGTCGTCACGGTAGAAAGTGCGCATGTAGGTGTAGAGATAATCCGCGCCGGTGCCGCCATGGCCGGCACGCGAACGCGCAACCAGCGTCAGGTCGGGCGGGACGGTGCCGAACCATTCCTTGGCCTGGCGCGGATCGATGTTCGCCTTCATGGTTTCGCCGACCTTGTCGGTCGTGAACAGCAGATTGTCCTTGATCTGCTGTTCCGAGATACCAATGTCCTGCAGTCGGTTGTAGCGCATGAACGCCGCCGAGTGGCAGTTGAGGCAGTAATTGACGAAGAGCTTGGCGCCGTTCTGAAGGGCGGCCAGGTCATTCGTCCTGTTCGGTGCCTTGTCCCATGGAATCCCGCCTTCGGAGGCGTGCGCACCAGTGACGATGCCAAGCGCTGCAATCAACGTGAGGATCAGTTTCTTCATTCTTGTGCTCTCCCGGTCAGTGCGCTGCGAAGGTCACGCGCTCAGGGACCGGCTTGAATTCGCCGAGGCGGCTCCACCACGGCATCAACAGGAAGAAACCGAAATAGAACAGGGTACCGACTTGCGACACGCGCTCGCCAACCGGCGATGGTGGCTGGACGCCCAGGTAGGCCAGGACCACGAAGTTGACGACGAACACGCCGTACAGGTACTTGTGCCAGCTCGGGCGATAGCGGATCGACCTGACCGGACTGTGATCCAGCCAAGGCAGGAAGAACAGGATGATGACGGCACCGCCCATGACGAGCACGCCCCAGAACTTCGCGTCGATCGACAGCATCATCGCGGCGACGACAACCGCGGCAATCACGATGACGCCCTTGATGAGCGAAGGCACACGCGCCTTCCATACACTGAACGCCGCAGCACCCACCACACAGGCGATGAGGGCGTACATCATCTCGCTGGTGATGGCACGCAGCATCGAATAGAACGGCGTGAAGTACCAGACCGGTGCGATGTGGTTCGGCGTCTTCAGCGAATCGGCCGGGATGAAGTTGTTGTATTCCAGGAAGTAGCCGCCAGCTTCAGGCGCGAAGAAGATCACGGCCGAGAAGATCGTGAGGAACACCACCACACCGAAGATGTCATGCACCGTGTAGTACGGATGCGAAGGGATGCCGTCCAACGGATGGCCATCGGGACCGCGATTGGCCTTGATCTCGATGCCGTCGGGATTGTTCGAGCCCACTTCATGCAGCGCAATCAGGTGCGCCACGACCAGACCGAGCAGCACCAGCGGCACGGCTATCACGTGGAAGCTGAAGAAGCGATTGAGCGTGGCGTCGCTCACGACGTAGTCACCGCGGATCAGCAGAGCGAGATCCGGACCCACGAAGGGGATCGCGGAGAACAGGTTCACGATCACCTGTGCGCCCCAGTAGCTCATCTGGCCCCAGGGAAGCAGATAGCCCATGAAGGCCTCGGCCATCAGGCACAGGAAGATCGCACAGCCGAAGATCCAGATCAGCTCGCGCGGCTTGCGGTAGCTGCCGTAGATCAACCCTCGGAACATGTGCAGGTACACCACGATGAAGAAGGCGGAGGCTCCCGTCGAGTGCATGTAGCGGATGAGCCAGCCCCACGGCACGTCGCGCATGATGTACTCGACCGATGCGAACGCCAGCGAGGCATCGGGCTTGTAGTGCATCACGAGGAAGATGCCGGTCACGATCTGGATCACGAGAACCAGCATCGCGAGCGAGCCGAAGATGTACCAGAAGTTGAAGTTCTTCGGCGCGTAGTACTTGCCCCACTGGTCGTTCCAGAGCTTGGTCAGCGGGAAACGGTTGTCGACCCAGTTGAGTGCCTTCTCGCCTGCGGGTGCATTGGGGGAGATTTCCTTGAATTCAGCCATGTCGTCGTTCTCCTCAAGCCTTCTTGTCGTCGCCGATCAGGAGGCGCGTGTCGGAGAGGTACATGTGCGGAGGCACCGGCAGGTTGTCCGGCGCAGGCTTGTTCTTGAAGACGCGGCCGGCCAGGTCGAAGGTTGATCCGTGGCACGGGCAGAGGAAGCCGCCTTCCCAGTTGTCGGGCAGCGAGGGCTGCGGGCCAGCTTGGAGCTTGTCGATCGGCGAGCAGCCGAGGTGGGTGCAGATGCCGACAACCACCAGCACTTCGGGCTTGATCGAACGGTGTTGGTTGCGGGCGTATTCGGGCGTGAACTCGTCGGGATTGCGCTTGGACAGCGGGTCGGCGAGCTGAGGATCGAGATTGGGGAGTTCGGCGATCTGGCCGGGTGTGCGCTTCAGGATCCACACCGGCTTGCCGCGCCATTCCACCGTCATCTTCTCGCCCGCCTGCAGGCCGCTGATGTCGGCCTCGACCGGCGCACCGGCTGCCTTGGCTTTTTCCGAGGGCTGAAAGGAACTCACGAACGGGACGGCCACCGCCACCCCGCCCACTGCGCCCGCACAACCTGATGCGATCAACCACGTCCGCTTGCTGGTGTCGATCCGGGGGCGGCCGGCGGTGCTGTCACTCATGGGGATCCTCAATGTTCTTCGCTAGGGTCTTGGGTCAACCAATGATTGTAGCGGAGCGTAAGAAGTGAATTCAACGCTACGCAGGCCCCTGTCGGCAGCCATCCGCGATGGCTGCGGCCGCGAGTCCCACCCCTATACTCGACTCGGTTCAACAACCTGCAGAGGGGGTACCCGACATGAGCTTTCTGAAGGAGTTCCGCGAATTTGCCGTCAAGGGCAACGTGATCGACCTCGCGGTCGGTGTGATCATCGGCGCAGCCTTTGCCAAGATCGTCGACTCCTTGGTGAGCGACATCATCATGCCGTTGGTCGGACTGGTGTTCGGCAAGCTCGATTTCTCGAATCTCTACATCGTGCTGGGTCCAACGCCCGCAGGCGTGGCCAACAATCTCGCCGAACTCAAGAAATCCGGGGCACCGGTGCTGGCATACGGCAACTTCATCACCATCGCCGTCAACTTCGTGATCCTGGCCTTCATCATTTTCCTGATGGTCAAGCAGATCAACAAGCTGAAGAAGAATCAGGAGGCCGCTCCTCCGCCGGCTGCTCCCGAGGATGTCGTGCTGCTGCGCGAGATTCGCGACAGCCTCAAGCGCCCCTGACGACACCCGACAGCGACTTCGCCATCCTGACCGCCTCGATCAAGCTGGACGGGTCGGCCCGCCCCGTGCCTGCGATGTCGAACGCTGTCCCGTGATCGGGGCTGGTGCGTACCAGCGGCAAGCCGAGCGTGACATTCACGCCCTTCTCCACGCCGAGGTACTTGACCGGAATCAGACCCTGGTCGTGGTACATCGCGATCACCACATCGAACGCAATGGCGCCGTGCGCCTTGGCGCGTGCCCGCATGAAGATCGTGTCGGGGGCATGGGGACCGTCTGCATCGATGCCCTCGGCCTGCGCCGCCGAGATGGCCGGCACGATGATGTCGCGTTCTTCCGATCCAAACAGGCCGCCCTCCCCCGCATGCGGATTGAGCCCCGCTACGCCGATCTTTGGAGCCCGACCCAGAACCGCGGTGAGCGCGCTGTGGGTGATCCGCAACGTCTCGAGCACGCCATCGAAGGTCACAGCCTCGATCGCATCGCGCAACGACATGTGAATGCTGACAAGCACGGTCCGAAGCTCGTCATTGGCCAGCATCATGCGCACCGGCACTTCAGCGACCGGACGGCCAAGGTGCGCGGCGGCCTCGGCCTGCAGCAATTCAGTGTGGCCCGGGAAGGTGAAGCCTGCGGCCGACAACGCCTCCTTGTGCAAGGGCGCCGTCACGATCGCCGCGACCTCGCCGCGCAACGCCGCGCGAGCAGCCCATACGACGCAGTCACCGGCCATGCGGCCCGCAACAGCGCTGATTGCACCGACTGCAATCGTGCCATCGGCCGGCTCGACGGCTTGCAACACGGGGATGCATCCCGACGGAACGCCAATGGCCTCTGTAGCCATCTCTATCACTGCAACGGGCAGAGCAAGCACGCCGGGTGCTGCGAGCGCTTGGGCAGCACGTCTTACCGCGCGCACATCGCCCGCCACAAAGCACCCCTCCATCAGGCCAGTCGCGTCACGAAACGCCTTGACAATGATCTCGGGCCCGATGCCCGCCGGGTCGCCGAGGGTGACGGCAATGGGGCGCTGAACGCTGGTCACGCCGGATTATCGATATCGATGAATTCGTGCGCCAGACCGAGCTGGGCAGCCACATGACCCGCCACGGCCGGAGCGCCATAGCGTTCGGTGGCGTGGTGCCCGCAAGCAAGAAAAGCAACGCCCATTTCACGCGCATAGTGAGCCTGCGGCTCGGAAATCTCCCCAGTGATGAAGGCATCCGCACCGGCCGCGATCGCGGCTTCGAAATAGCTCTGCGCCCCCCCCGTGCACCACGCAACGCTTCGGATCTGCCGAGGGGCTCCTTCCACGAGCGTCACAGGCTTGCCCAGAGTCTTCTCCACATGAGCGGCCAGTGCCTTGGCGCTCGCGAAAACCTCGCCGCTCTCGCGCCCCCCCATGAATCCGAGCTCCTGTTCGCCGAAGCGGCCGGCAGAGCCCGCGCGCGCCACGAGCCCCAACTGCGCTCCGAGTTGCGCGTTGTTGCCGAGTTCGGGATGCGCATCGAGCGGCAGGTGGTACGCAAAAAGATTGACGTCATCCCCCAGCAGCAGACCGAGGCGCTGGCGCATCCAGCCGGTGACCCGACCATCCTGGCCACGCCAGAACAAGCCGTGATGGACGAAGATCGCATCGGCTTCGGCGCGGATGGCCGCCTCGATCAGCGCACGGCTTGCCGTGACGCCGGAGACGACCTTGCGCACCTTCGTGCGGCCTTCGACCTGCAGGCCGTTCGGTCCGTAGTCCTTGAAACGCTCGGGAGCGAGCAGCAGATCGAACGCGTGAAGGAGTTCGTGGCGGGTCGTGCTCATCACGCCATTGTGGACCCGGCAGGCGCCGCCCGCATGCCATGGCCGCGCGACGCCAGGGGCAACAGACCAAGCACGAAGCCAAGCAGCGCGAGCGCCGCCACGTAGTGCGCCGGTGCCATCGGATCCTTCTGCAGCCACAGCGTGAGGATGATGGGCGTGAGGCCGCCGAAGATCGCGTACGACATGTTGTAGGCGAACGAAAGCCCCGAAAAGCGCACCGGCGCGGGGAATGCACGCACGCCGACGATCGGCACGGTCGCGATGGTGCCGACGAACAAGCCCACCAGGCCGTAGTGCCAGAGGAGCGACGCCGGCGTTCCGGGCAGGCTCGTGTAGAAGATGTACGTCGTGACGACCAGGCCACCCCAGCCGATCAGCATCACGGCGCGCGTACCGATGCGGTCGCAGGCCCACCCCACCAGGATGCAACCCAGCGTCAGCATCAGCGTCGCCACGGCATTCGCCTCCAATGCCAGCGCCGCCGGAATGTGGTGCACCTTCTGCAGGTAGGTCGGCGTGAAAAGCACGACCACCACGATTGCGGCCGAGAGCACCCAGGTCAGCAGCCCGACGAACACGGTCGCACCGCGGTGCTCGCGCAGGATCGTCTTGAGCGGGAGTTCGCGGGCCACGTTGCGGCGATCCGCGAGTTCCTGGAACACCGGCGTCTCGTGCAGGAAGCGGCGCAGGTAAACCGACACCAGGCCGAACACGCCGCCCAGGATGAACGGGATCCGCCACGCAAAGTCACTGACCTCGGCCGGCGTGTAGTGCGTGTTGACGGCCATGGCGATCAGCGACCCGAGCAGGATGCCGCCCGTGATACCCGAAGTCAGCGTGCCGACGCCGAACCCGTAGCGGCGCGCCGGCACGTGTTCGGCCACGAACACCCAGGCGCCGGGCATCTCGCCGCCAATCGCCGCGCCCTGCAAGACGCGCATCGCCAGCAGCAGCAGCGGCGCCGCCACGCCGATGCTGGCGTAAGTCGGCAGCAGGCCGATCACAAGCGTAGGCGCCGCCATCAGGAAGATCGACAGCGTGAACATGCGCTTGCGCCCCAGCAGGTCGCCGAAATGCGCGATCACGATGCCGCCCAGGGGCCGCGCCAGGTAGCCTGCTGCGAAGATGCCGAAAGTCTGCAATTGCCGCAGCCAGTCAGGCATGTCCGCCGGAAAGAACAGTGCGCCGAGCACTGTCGCGAAGAACACGTAAATGACGAAGTCGTAGAACTCGAGCGTGCCCCCGAGGGCTGACAAGGCAAGCGTCTTGTAGTCTCGGGCGCCGAGCTTGCGCGCAGGCGTAGATGGCACGGGAATGCCAACGCCAAGGGTTGGTGCAGTCATGGGCGAACGTAAAAGCGTAACGATGGACGAAGCGCTTCGGCGAACCGAAGGCCGCGGGGCTCTTGCGTAAGCGGCCTGTCGCTGCGGGTCTCGTGCGCGCCACACCGGAGAAGGCCTTGTAGGGCGTCCGGCTGCAAGTCCCTCCATTTTAAGGGTTTTCCCCAGTTGCTCGTCCCCGCATGGATCAAGCCCCCACAACATCGTCAAGAGCAATTGCCCGGGCCTCAGAACCGTTGAGGGACAATCGGGTCTTCGACGCCCCGCTCGCCGGGACGCCTTCGCTCCAACGTCTTCTTCACCTTGTTCATGAAACGCATCTGGCTGCTGTTTGCCCAAGTCGTAACGGTTCTGCTCGCGGCCTATTTCGTCGTCGCGACCCTCAAGCCCGAGTGGCTCAACCGTCGGGGTTCCCTGGGCGGCGTCGTGGCCGTCATCGAAGCGCCGGCCTCGGGTCCGGCCGCGATCGCCCCGGGTAGTCTGAGCGCCGCCGCCAGGAAGGCATCACCGGCCGTGGTCAGCATCAACACCAGCAAGGCGGCGCAACTTTCTCCGCGCAGCAACGATCCATGGTTCCGGTTCTTCTTCGGCGACCAGGGGGCGGATCAGCCCCAGGTCGGGCTGGGCAGCGGCGTGATCGTGAGCGCCGACGGCTACATCCTCACCAACAACCATGTCGTGGAAGGCGCAGACGAAATCGACGTCACGCTCAATGACAGCCGTCACGCGCGCGGCAAGGTGATCGGGACTGATCCCGACACCGATCTGGCCGTGCTCAAGATCGAACTCGACAAGCTGCCGGTGATCGTACTGGGCAATTCCGACGCGCTCCAGGTCGGCGACCAGGTGCTCGCCATCGGCAATCCCTTCGGCGTCGGCCAGACCGTGACGAGCGGCATCGTGTCAGCGCTCGGTCGCAACCAGCTCGGCATCAACACCTTCGAGAACTTCATCCAGACCGATGCGGCGATCAACCCCGGCAATTCGGGCGGCGCACTGATCGACGTGAACGGCAACCTCGAGGGGATCAACACCGCGATCTATTCCCGCTCCGGCGGCAGCATGGGCATCGGCTTTGCCATTCCGGTGTCGACCGCCAAGCAGGTGCTGGAAGACATCGTGAAGGCAGGCAAGGTCACGCGTGGCTGGGTCGGCGTGGAGCCCAACGACCTCTCCCCGGAACTCGCGGAAACCTTCGGCGTCAAGGCCGACGCCGGCGTGATCATCACGGGCGTGCTGCAGAACGGCCCGGCCGCCAAGGCCGGTGTTCGTCCGGGCGACGTCATCACCAGCGTGGGCGACAAGAGCATTGGCAACGTGCAGGAACTGCTGACCGCGGTGGCCGGACTCAAGCCAGGCCATCCGGCGCGCTTTGCCCTGCAGCGCGGCACCGACAAGCTGGAACTGGATGTGACACCGGGCCTGCGGCCCCGGTCGCCGGTGCGGCGCGCGCCGCACCCGACGGAATAAGGCCCCCCGCAAGGGGCTCAGGATTGCGCCGAATCCGCGCTTTCTTCCGGGACCTTGGAGTGTTTCGCGAAGTAGCGCGCACCGATGATGCCGACCTCGTACAGCAGGCACATCGGAATCGCCAGAGCGAGTTGCGAGACGACGTCCGGCGGCGTGAGCACCGCGGCCACGACGAATGCAACCACGATGAAATAGCCGCGGAAGGACTTCAGCTTCTCGATGGTGACCATCTCGAAACGCACGAGCAACATCACGACAATCGGCACCTGGAAGGCCACGCCGAACGCGATGTAGAGCGACAGGATCGCTTCCACATAAGACGAGATGTCAGGCGTGGCATTCACCGACGGGGGCGTGAAGTTCTGAATGAAGCCGAACATCTTGTCCAGCACGAAGAACTGCACGAAAGCGATGCCGCCATAGGCCAGCAGGCTGCCGAAGAAGATCAGCGGCAGCGCGAACTTCTTCTCGTGGCTGTAGAGGCCGGGCGCCACGAACATCCAGCATTGGTACATGAGCCAGGGCAGCGCCAGCAGCACTGCCGTCATGGCGAGCACCTTCAGCGGCACGAAGAACGGCGAGAACACACCGATGGCGATCAGCTTCGCATCGGGCGGCATATGGGCACGGATTGGCACCGCGATCATGTCGATCAGTCCGGCGGGCCCCGGCCAGATGGAGAGCAGGATGCCGGCCACGACGAGGCCATAAATGCAGTAGAGCAGGCGATCCCGCAGCTCCATCAGGTGCTGGACGAAAGGCTGCTCGGTGCCGGCCAGTTCGTCTTCTTTGTTCTTGTCGGTGGGGTCGGCCATGTGGGGACGCTGCGGGCAGGAAATGGATGCGCGCTGGGCACAACCGGATCGGCGTTGCGGCTAGTTGATTTTGTGAGGGCGGTAGCGGGCCACGCGCGCTGCGCCTGACAGCGCCTTGGTGCGCACGCCGTTGCGCGCCTTGTACCACTGCGGGGTGGCGCCCTGCTTCAGGCGCCAGTTCTTGCGCGGGTGCTTGTATTCGGGATAAGAAGGCGTCGGCTCCGCCAGTTCGGAGAGCGTCTGGCCGCTTTCGGAGAACTGCTTTTCGAAGTCGCTGGCGCCCGCCTGGATGCTGTGCTCGACATCGCGGGCAGCATCCTGCACCGTGTCCTTCATTTTGCGCAGTTCGTCGAGGTCCATCGAGCGATTGACTTCGGCCTTGACGTCATTCACGTACCGCTGCGCCTTGCCGAGCAGCGTGCCAACGGTACGGGCCACCCGCGGCAACTTTTCCGGCCCGATGACGATCAGCGCAACTGCGCCGATCAGCGCGAGTTTCGAGATGCCGAGATCGATCACGAATGTTCAGCTCAGGACTTCTGGCGCGCCTCGACGTCGATCGTCGACTTGTCGGCGGTGGTGTTGCCCGTGACCTGAGCATTCGGCCCGGCTGGCGTCTCGGGTGCCGCGCCGTCTTTCATGCCGTCCTTGAATCCCTTGACCGCGCCGCCGAGGTCGGAACCCATGTTGCGGAGCTTCTTGGTACCGAAAATCATCACGACGACGAGCAGCACGATCAGCCAGTGCCAGATGGAAAGTGAACCCATGGATTACTCCTGAAGAATGTGACGATTTTAGTCGGCGGAATTGACCGGCCGAAAACGATGGCTATCTGTTTTCCCCAACAGGGGGGTAGGCGGAGCGACACGAAGTGCGCGAAGTCTGGGGGCGAGTCACCCTCTAAGCCAGGGCCTTGGGCCACCCATGACATGGACATGGAGATGGTGGACTTCCTGTCCGCCCTCGGCACCGGTATTGACGACGATTCGGAAACCGCCCGCCGGATAGGGCCTGCAACCCTCCTCGACGGCCAGCTTGGGCGCCAGCGTCATGATCTTTCCCAGCAGCGCCGCATCGTCGGCGGTGACCTGCGCCATCGACGGAATGTGCCGCTTGGGCACGATCATGAAGTGCACGGGCGCCCAGGGGGCGACGTCATGGAAGACAAAAAGCTCGTCGTCCTCGTACACCTTGCGCGAGGGAATCTTCCCTTCGATGATCTTGCAGAAGACGCAGTTCGGGTCAGATGACATTGGTAGGCTCCATGGACCGGCCCGCATTCATGCGCACCATCCCCTTGACGATGCGATAGAGGAACCAGAGGGAAATGAGCGCCCAGGCGATCCAGCCAGGCACGAGAAACAGCAGCCACAGCCATGAAGTCAGCATGTACAGCACCCCCGCCCACAGCACCGAGCGAATGCGCCAGCTGAAGTGCGAGGCCTGCCAGGTGCCAGCCGCATCGTCGCGCTTGACCAGGTCGATCACCAGCGCGATCAGCAGCAGACCGATGGACGCCTGCGCGCCCGGCAGCACGGCGCCCACGGCGACCACCAGATGCAGGATGTAGCTGACCCAGCCCCAGGTCTTGAGCGAGTCGTCGGGCTCGACGGTCACGATGTCGTTGGGCATGGCGCGTCCTCTCAGTCGTTGGAAGCTTCGCGATCCTGCGCCTTGCGCAGGGCCTTTTCCTCGATGCCGCTGGTGCCTTCGCGGCGCTCCAGTTCCGCCACCACATCGCGTGGTGAAAAGCCGTAATGCGCAAGCGCCACCATGCTGTGGAACCACAGATCGGCCACTTCGTTCACCAGCTTTGCGCGGTCGCCGCCATGGTCGGCATCCTTGGCGGCCATCACGACTTCGGTGGCCTCCTCGCCGATCTTCTTGAGAAAGGCATCCGGACCACGATGCAGCAGGCGCGCGACGTAGCTCTTGTCCGGATCGCCGCCTCGCGCGGGAAGCCGGCTTTCAATCACGGCGGCCAGACGCGCCAGCGCGTCTTCCGCGTTGCGTTCGGGAGTGCTCATCTTGGGGACGATGTGTAGATCGATGCGGGGTCTTTCAAGACCGGCTCGGTCACGGTCCATTGCCCGTTCTCGTACTTGCTGAAGAAGCAGCTGTGACGGCCCGTATGGCAGGCGATACCCGGCTCGTGGCCCAGTTGCGTGACCTTGAGAAGCACGACATCGTTGTCGCAGTCGAGGCGGATTTCGTGCACGGTCTGGACATGGCCGGACTCCTCGCCCTTGAACCACAGCTTGCCGCGTGACCGGCTGAAGTACACGGCGCGGCCGACTTCAGCGGTCTTCGCGAGCGCTTCGCGATTCATCCAGGCAAACATCAATACGTCGTTGCTGCCCTGTTCCTGCGCGATCACCGGCACCAGGCCGTTCGCGTCCCATTTCACTTCATCCAACCAGTTCATAGAGGGGTATTGTCGGTCACAGCCGGACCGGAATGCCGCGCGCTGCCATGCGCTGCTTGGCTTCGCCGACAGTGAACTCGCCGTAGTGGAAGATGCTGGCCGCCAGAACGGCATCGGCACCGCCGGCCTGTATGCCGTCCGCCAGGTGTTCCAGACTGCCGACGCCGCCCGAGGCAATCACAGGGACGCTGACCGCGTCGCTGACGGCGCGGGTTAGCTCGAGGTCGAAGCCGCTCTTGGTGCCGTCGCGGTCCATGCTGGTCAGCAGGATCTCGCCGGCGCCGCGGCGCGCCATCTCGACGGCCCATTGCACGGCATCGAGCCCCGTGTTCTTGCGGCCGCCGTGGCTGTAGACGTCCCAGCCCGGGCCGCGCGTCGCCGCGTCCCCCGCACTGCGCCGCTTGGCGTCGATGGCCACCACGATGCACTGCGCGCCATATTTGCGCGACGCATCCTCGATGACCTGGGGATTGGCGATCGCGGCGGAATTGAAGCTGGTCTTGTCCGCGCCGGCGTTGAGCAGCCGGCGCACATCCGCGACCGTCCGCACGCCGCCGCCGACGGTCAGGGGAATGAACACCTGCGATGCCACTGCCTCGATGATGGGCAGGATCAAGTCGCGCCCGTCACTGGTCGCGGTGATGTCCAGGAAGGTCAGTTCGTCGGCGCCCTGCGCGTTGTAGCGAGCCGCGATCTCGACCGGGTCGCCGGCGTCGCGCAGTTCGACGAAATTGACGCCCTTGACGACACGGCCGCCGGTGACGTCGAGGCAGGGAATGATGCGTTTGGCAAGCATGGGTTCGTTCAGACGGAAATTCAAAGGACGTGGAGCTGCTGCCAGCCCTGCCACTGGGCGCCGGGCGCCAGCAGGACGGGCTCGTCGATGCGCGCCGCTTCGACGCAGAGCATGTGGCGCCAGCCGTCGTCGGGCAGGTCCTCGAGCTTCGCGCTCAGCAGCGGGCCGGGGTTCCACACGACGGTTTCGCTGCAACTCGCGCTCTGCGAGATTTCGAGCGTGCCCGACGGTTGCACCAGGCGCAGCGGCTTGGCGGGCGCGGCATAGACGCTGTCGAACTCGGCGCCGAAGCCCAGCGAGGGCGCCAGTTCGACATGGCGGTCGTCGCGCACCGCATCCCACCGGTTGGCGCCTTGCAGGCCTTCGAGACGAGCTTCGGTGACCTCGTCCACCCGCAAGTAGCTGTGCAGGGCGGCCGCGAACGACCAGGGTCCGCTGCCGGTGTTGTCGATCGTCAGGGCGATGCGCAGCATGTGCGGCGCCAGCGTGACGGCCAGCTTTGCATGGAACGAATGCGGCCACATCGCCCGCGTGGCGTCGTTGGATTGCAGCGACAGGACAGCGGTCCGGCGCTTGCCGTCCCCCTCCTCCGACTCGGCCTGCCAAGTCACGTTGCGGACGAAACCATGCTTGGGCAAGGGTCCGCGCATATTGAACTGCGGCCAGCAGATCGGCACGCCGCCGCGAATGGCGCTCGTGCCGTCGAAGCGCGCATCCGGGCTCAGATAGAGCCGTTCCACGCCATCGGCCGTGGTCCAGGACAGCACATGGGCACCGTGCAGGGCCACCGTGCAGCTATCGCCCCCGGGCAGGGCGAGGCGCACTGCCGGCTGGCCGCGGAAGGCTAGGGCTTGGAGAGACATGACCCGATTCTAGGTTTGGCCTGCATGCCCCGGGCGGCGTCCAGAAATGCAGGTGCTCATTGGCATTGCAGCCGACGCCCATTTCGCTTGAAATCGCATCAGCAGACGGTTGCCGGATGCGGCTGTCGGCCAGAGAAAACTCTCTTCAGAACTCACTCGCAAGGAGCTCCCATGAGAAGGAAACTGCCGCCAGCGGCCTGGATTCTGATAGCGATGGTGATCGGGATCCTGCTGGGCTACATGGTCTTCGTGAACTTCCCGGACAAGAAATCGGCTGCCGAGATCGCCGGCTACATCTCGATCATGTCGGACGTGTTCCTGCGACTGATCAAGATGCTGATCGGGCCTCTGGTCTTCTCCACGCTGGTCGTCGGCATCGCCCACATGGGGGACGCCGCCGCGGTCGGACGCGTTTTCGGCAAGGCGCTGGGGTGGTTCATCACGGCATCGCTGATCTCGCTCATCCTGGGCCTGGTGATGGCCAACCTGCTGCAGCCCGGCCACAACTTGGGGCTGCCGCTGCCGGACATCGGATCCTCTGCGAACCTCGCCACCTCGAAGTTCACCCTCAAGGACTTCGTCGGCCACGTGGTTCCCAAGTCCTTCGTCGAAGCCATGGCCAACAACGAGATCTTGCAGATCGTGGTGTTCTCGATGTTCTTCGGCGTCGCGCTCGCCTCGCTGGGCGAAAAAGGCAAGACGCTGGTCGCCTCCATCGACGAGCTCTCGCACGCGATGCTCAAGATCACGGGCTACGTGATGAAGCTGGCTCCGCTGGCGGTGATGGCCGCCATGGCCGCCACCGTGGCGACCAACGGCCTGTCGATCCTGATCAAGTTCGCCGTTTTCATGGGGGGCTTCTACCTCAGCCTCTTCATCCTCTGGGGCGTGCTCGCGTTCGCGGGCTTCGTGTTCCTGGGGCCGCGCATCGTGAAGCTGCTGAAATACATCCGGGAGCCCTTCCTGCTGTCTTTTGCCACGGCGAGCTCGGAGGCCGCCTACCCGAAGATCCTCATCGCCCTCGACCGGTTCGGCGTCAAGCGCAAGATCTCCAGCTTCGTGATGCCGATGGGCTACTCCTTCAACCTGGACGGCTCGATGATGTACTGCACCTTCGCCGTGCTGTTCATTGCACAGGCCTACGACATCCCGCTGTCGATCGGCACCCAGATCACCATGCTGCTGATCCTCATGCTGACCTCGAAGGGCATGGCGGGCGTTCCGCGCGCCTCGCTGGTGGTGATTGCCGCCACGCTGAACCAGTTCAACATCCCCGAAGCCGGTCTGCTGCTGATTCTCGGCGTGGACACCTTCCTGGACATGGGCCGCTCGGCGACCAACGCGGTGGGCAATTCCATCGCGACGGCGGTGGTCGCCAAGTGGGAGGGCGAACTCCTCACGGAGAGCGAGGCCGAGGCGAACGCCCGGTCGATGGATGCCGAGATGGCCGCCTCCCTCGCTCACCCTGCGCACGCCTGAGGCTGACATGAAGCGCGTCCACAAGCTGTCGATGGCCG
This sequence comes from Variovorax sp. J22R115, assembly GCF_030317005.1. NCBI lineage: Bacteria > Pseudomonadati > Pseudomonadota > Betaproteobacteria > Burkholderiales > Comamonadaceae > Variovorax > Variovorax sp. J22R115. Next base: position 145,149 of record NZ_JASZYM010000013.1, read on the forward strand.
CAACGCTGCTTGGCAGCCTTCTGTGCCTGTCGCCGGCGGCGATGGCCCAGACCGAACCGATTCCGGCCGCCCCGGCGGAGTTGACCGGCACGCTCGCCAAGGTGCGCGAGTCGGGGACGGTCAGCATCGGGTATAGGGAATCCTCGGTGCCCTTCTCGTACCTGTCCGCTCGCAACGAGCCCATCGGCTATTCGATCGAGTTGTGCAAGGCGGTGGTCGATGCGATGAGCGAGGCGGTGCACAAGTCGCTCACGACGAAATGGGTGCCGGTGACCGCCGAGTCGCGCATCGACGCGGTGGTGAACGGCCAGGTCGACCTCGAATGCGGCTCGACCACGAGCAACCTGGAGCGGCAGAAACGCGTCAGCTTCTCGCCAACGATGTTCGTGTCGGGCACCAAGTTGCTGGTCAAAAAGGGCTCACCGATCCAGTCATTCACCGACTTGGCGGGCAAGAACGTCGCCGTGACCAGCGGAACCACCAACGAGAAGACGATGCGGGACCTGTCCGCCCGCTTCAAGCTGGGCCTGAACCTGCTGGTGTCGCGCGACCACGCCGAGTCCTTTGCTCTGGTGAAGACCGGGAAGGCCGATGCCTTCGCGACCGACGACGTGCTGCTGTACGGCCTCATCGCACAGGACCGCGGCACCGCCGCTGGCCCGAGCGACTATCACGTGGTCGGCGACTTCCTGTCGTACGACCCCTACGGCGTGATGTACCGGAAGAACGACCCCCAGATGGCGGCGATCGTCAACAGCACCTTCCAATACCTGGCCCAGGATGGAGAGATCGAGCGCCAGTACAAGCGCTGGTTCCTGCGCAAGCTACCGTCCGGGACCAGCATCAACCTGCCGATGAGCCCTCAACTCGAGACCATCATCCAGACAATGGCCGTGAAATCTGAATAGGGGCCGTTCAGGCGGCGTCCGCGAGTTCGTCGGCGCGGGCCTGTGCTGCGGCGAAGTCCAAATCACCCGAGTAGATCGCTCGGCCGCAAATCACGCCTTCGACGCCGTCGGGTTCGACGGCGCACAGCTTGTCGATGTCGGCCATGTTCGACAGGCCGCCCGATGCGATCACCGGGATGGTCAGCGCCTGGGCCAGCCTGACGGTGGCCTCGATGTTGATGCCCGACAGCATGCCGTCGCGGCCGATGTCGGTATAGATGATCGACTCGACGCCGTAATCCTCGAACTTCTTGCCCAGGTCGGCGACCTCGTGGCCCGTCAGCTTGCTCCAGCCGTCGGTCGCCACCTTGCCGTCCTTGGCGTCCAGACCCACGATGATGTGGCCGCCGAAGGCGCTGCAGGCGTCCTTCAGGAAGCCGGGGTTCTTGACCGCGGCGGTGCCGATGATCACGTAGCGCAGGCCGTCGTCGATGTAGCGCTCGATGGTGTCCAGGTCGCGGATCCCACCGCCGAGCTGCACCGGGATGTCGTCACCGACCTCTCTCAGGATCGCCTTGATGGCCGCATGGTTCTGCGGCTTTCCGGCAAAGGCGCCGTTGAGATCGACCAGGTGCAGCCGCCGCGCGCCGGCTTCGAGCCACTTGCGCGCCATCGCGGCCGGGTCTTCGCTGAATGTGGTGGACTGGTCCATGTCGCCTTGCTTGAGGCGAACGCAGTGGCCATCCTTGAGGTCGATCGCAGGAATGAGGAGCATGGTGCGGGATTGCGTGGAACGAACGATGAAATCGCGAAAGATCGTGCGGACGAGCGGAAGTGGGTGGCGAAATGCGCGATCGTACTCAGAATCGGGCGGGCGCCGCAGGCACGAGCGCGAGCCGCACGGTCGATGCGTTCAGGGTGTCAGGGATTCCAGTGGAGGAAGTTTCGGTAGAGCTGCAACCCATGGTCCGCACTCTTCTCCGGGTGGAACTGGGTAGCAAAAATATTATCGCGTGCGACGGCGGCGGTAAAGCGCTCCCCATATTCCGCCTCGCCTGCACTGTGTTTGGCGTCGGTCGGCCGGGCGTAGAAGCTATGGACGAAGTAGAAGTAGCTCTGGTCGGGCACTCCCGCCCAGACCGGGTGCGGCCGCACCTGCCGGACCTGGTTCCAGCCCATCTGGGGCACCTTGTAGCGGCTGCCGTCCGGCTGGGTACGGCCGGCCAGCTCGAACTTGCGAACGTTGCCGGGAATCAGACCCAGGCCGTCGGTCGGCCCCTCGTCGCTGTGCGACAGGAGCATCTGCATGCCCACGCAGACGCCGAACAGCGGCTTGCTGGCCGCCGCCTCGAGCACGGGCTCCAGGAGCCCCGAATCGCGCAGTTCGCGCATGCAGTCGGGCATGGCACCCTGCCCCGGCAGCACCACGCGGGTGGCTCGGCGCACGACATCCGGGTCGGAGGTGACGAACACTTCCACCCCGACCTGATCGGCCGCATGCTGCACGGCCTGCGAAACGGATCGCAGGTTGCCCATGCCGTAGTCAACGACGGCAACAGTATTGCGTGTCAGAGCGAACCCTTCGTCGACGGAATGACGCCCGCGGAACGCGGATCCAACTCCAGCGCCGCGCGCAGCGCCCGCGCAAAGGCCTTGAAGACCGTCTCGCACTGGTGATGCGCGTTCACGCCCTTGAGATTGTCGATATGGAGCGTCACGAACGCATGGTTGACGAACCCCTGGAAGAACTCATACGTGAGCTGGCTGTCGAAGGTGCCGATCATGCCGCTAGTGAAGGGCACGTCCATCACCAGGCCGGGACGGCCGGAAAAATCGATCACGACGCGGCTCAGCGCCTCGTCCAGTGGCACATAGGCATGGCCGTAGCGGCGGATGCCCTTCTTGTCGCCCACGGCCTTGGCAACCGCCTGCCCCAGCGTGATGCCGACGTCTTCCACCGTGTGATGGCCATCGATGTGCAGGTCTCCCTTGCAGTCGATGTCGAGGTCGATCAGCCCGTGGCGGGCGATCTGATCGAGCATGTGGTCGAAGAAGCCGATGCCGGTCGACAGCTTCGAGCGGCCGGTGCCGTCGAGGTTGACCTCGACCGTGATCTTCGTTTCAGCCGTGTTGCGCGTGACCGCTGCCGTCCGCGCGGAGGCGGCGACGACTGCTTCGGGTGCCGTGGGGGTGTTCATAGTGAGGCTTCGAGTGCCGCGAGCATCCGCGTGTTCTCGTCGGCGGCTCCGACGGTCAGGCGCAGGCAATTCGCGAGCAGGGTATGCATTTTAGAAACGTTCTTGACCAGCACGCCGCCCGCCTTCATACCCTCGAAGGTCTTTGTGGCATCGGGAACACGCACAAGGATCATGTTGGCTTCGCTGGGCCATGCCTTCACGCCGGACAAGCGCGCCAGCGCTTCGAAGATGCGGGCGCGCTGGCTTCGGATATCGGCGGCCTGCCGCGCGAACACGTCGGCGTGCTCCAGCGCGAAGAGCGCGCACTCGCAGTTGAGCACGCTGATGTTGTACGGCGGGCGCACCTTGTCGACCTCGGCGATCAAGGCGGCCGGGCCCATCATGTAGCCCAGGCGGACGCCGGCGAGGCCGAACTTGCTGAGCGTGCGCATCAGGAGCACGTGGTCGCGGCGGGCGACCCGGTCGATGTAGCTCCTGGCGGCAAAAGGCTGATAGGCCTCGTCGATGACCACCAGGCCGCCTTGCGCGCCCTGCGCATCGATGATCTTCTCGATCGCAGCATCGTCCCAGAGGTTGGCGGTCGGGTTGTTCGGATAGGCCAGGTAGACGATGGCCGGCTTTTCCTGAGCGATGGCGTCGAGCATGGCGCCTTCGTCCAGCTCGAAGTCGGCAGTCAGCGGCACGCCCACGAAGCGAAGGCCCTGCAACTGCGCGCTCATCGCGTACATCACGAAACCGGGAACGGGCGCCAGGATCGCCGCGCCGGGCAGGTCGCAGGCCATGGCAAGCAGCGAGATCAACTCGTCCGAGCCATTGCCCAGCATGAGCGCAAAGCCATCCGGCATGGCGGCGTGCTTCGCCAGGGCGCGCTGCAACTCAGCGCCACGTTCGCCCGGATAGCGGTTCAGCGCGAGCGCGCCTAGGCGCTGGCCCAGAGCGGCCTGCAACTCCGGGGGCAAGCCATGGGGGTTCTCCATGGCGTCGAGCTTGATCAGGCCGCGCGCATCCTGCACCGCATAAGCATGCATGGATTGCACGTCAGCGCGAATGCGGCCGAGGGCAGCGGTGGTGGCGGTCTTGGGGGTCATTCGGTTCAGGGGTTGCAGCGGTAGCTGTTGCGCAGGGCGGCCGAGAGGACGAGCTGGACCGGCATGTCGGCTTCGTAGCTGTCGGCGTTGCGCGTCAGTTCGGACTGGTAGAGGGAGCGAGCCATCGCCGGCTCGAACTTGCGGCCGTTGATGCAGAAAGGCGGCTTCTGGCCCGTGCGCTGCGCCGCGTCGCTGGCTTCGCGCAGGCCTTCCATCACGCCGACGAGGTAGTAATTGGCGTAGAGCTTGCCGTCTTTTTCATTGGCTTCCAGGGTGCGCAGTTCGCGGATGGTCATGGCCGAGGCGCTTGCGGCACACGCCAGCGCGGCCCAGGCCAGCAGCTGCCCGAGCCGGTGGAATCGGATTCGCCTCGTCATGGACCCCATCCGGCGCACCCTCAGCGCAATCTCATGCGGGCGGCCTCGGCATGTGCGGAAAGCCCCTCGCCTTCCGCGAGCGTGACCGCGATGCGGCCGAGCACTTGCGCGCCCGCTTCGCTCACCTCGATGAGGCTCGATCGCTTCTGGAAGTCGTAGACGCCCAGTGGCGAACTGAAGCGCGCGGTTCCGCTCGTGGGCAGCACATGATTGGGCCCCGCGCAGTAGTCGCCCAGGCTCTCGCTGGTGTAGGCACCCAGGAAGATCGCACCGGCATGCTTGAGCAGAGGCTCCCAGCGACCTGGCTCGCGGCTGCTGACTTCCAGATGCTCCGGCGCGATACGGTTGCTGATCGTGCAGGCCTCCTCCATGCTGCGGGTGTGGATCAGCGCGCCGCGTCCGTTGAGCGAGGCCGCGATGATCTCGGCGCGCGGCATCGTAGGCAGGAGCCGGTCGATTTCCTGCTGGACGCGCTGGATGTAATCGGCGTGGGGGCACAGCAGGATGCTCTGCGCCAGTTCGTCGTGCTCGGCCTGGCTGAACAGGTCCATCGCCACCCACTCGGGCGGCGTCGTGCCGTCAGCCAGCACCAGGATCTCGCTCGGGCCGGCGATCATGTCGATGCCCACGGTGCCGAACACGCGGCGCTTCGCGGCAGCCACGTAGGCATTGCCGGGGCCGGTGATCTTGTCGACCGCCGGAATGGTTGCCGTCCCATAGGCCAGCGCGGCCACTGCCTGCGCGCCGCCGATGGTGAACGCGCGCGTCACGCCGGCGACGTGCGCCGCAGCCAGCACCAGCGGATTCTTCTCGCCGCCCGGTGTCGGCACGACCATGATGATTTCGCCGACACCCGCCACGTGCGCGGGAATCGCGTTCATGAGCACGCTGGACGGATAGGCCGCCTTACCGCCCGGCACGTAGATGCCGACGCGGTCGAGCGGCGTGACCTTCTGGCCGAGCAAGGTGCCGTCGTCGTCACGGTAGCTCCAGCTTTCGCCGCTCGCCTTCTTTTGAGCCTCGTGGTAGCTGCGGACCCGGCGCGCGGCAGCTTCGAGTGCGTCGCGCTGGGCGGCAGGCAGCGACTCGAAGGCGGCGCGCAGCTCGGTTGCCGTGAGTTCGAGTGCCTCCATGCCGGTCACGTCGAGACGGTCGAAGCGGCGTGTGTACTCCAGCACCGCGGCATCGCCGCGGCGCTGCACGTCCGCCAGGATGTCTGCCACCACCTGCTCGATCGCCGCGTCCGCCTCGGCGGACCAATGCAGGCGCGCCTTGAATTCGGCCTCGAACCTGGCCGAGGTGGTCGAGAGAAGGACGGGAGCAGCTTTCAGTTTCATGGCGATTGCCGGATCACTTGGAAGGAATGGCCGAAGAGAAGGCGTCGACGATGTGGCGAATCGCCTGGCGCTTGAGCTTGAGCGCGGCCTGGTTGACCACCAGGCGCGCGCTGATGTCCATGATGCGCTCGACTTCGACGAGGTGATTGGCCTTCAGGGTATTGCCGGTCGAGACCAGGTCGACGATCGCGTCCGCCAGGCCCGTGAGAGGCGCGAGTTCCATGCTGCCGTAGAGCTTGATCAGGTCCACGTGCACGCCCTTGGTGGCAAAGAAATCGCGCGCCAGGCCGACGTACTTCGTCGCGACCTTGATGCGCGAACCCTGCTTGACGGCCGAGGCGTAGTCGTAGTCGGCACGCACCGCCACGCTGAGACGGCAGGCCGCGATGCGGAGGTCCAGCGGCTGGTATAGCCCCTGGTTGCCGTGCTCGAGCAGGACGTCGAGGCCGGTGACGCCCAAGTCGGCACCGCCGTACTGCACGTACGTGGGCACGTCGGAGGCGCGAACCAGCACCACGCGCACGTCGGGCTTCGTGGTGGCGAGGATCAGCTTGCGGGATTTATCCGGGTCCTCCGTGACCTCGATGCCCGCCGAGGCCAGCAGAGGCAGCGTTTCCTCGAAGATGCGACCCTTGGAGAGCGCCAGGGTGATCATGGCTGCACCTCGGCAGGGCCGGCCACGCGCTCGATGTCGGCGCCGAGGCCGCGCAGCTTGGCTTCCATGCGGTCGTAGCCGCGGTCGAGGTGATAGATGCGATCCACCAGCGTCTCGCCGTCGGCCACCAGGCCGGCGATGACGAGGCTCGCCGAAGCGCGCAGGTCGGTCGCCATCACGGTCGCGCCCGACAGCTGCGAGACGCCTTCGATCACTGCCACCTTCCCGTCGGTCTGGATCCGGGCGCCCAGCCGCAGCATCTCGTCGACGTGCATGAAGCGGTTCTCGAAGATGGTCTCGGTCACGGTCGAGGTACCTTCGGAGATCACGTTGAGCGCCATGAACTGCGCCTGCATGTCCGTGGGAAAGCCCGGGTACTCGGTGGTGCGGAAGCCCTGCGCCTTGAGACGGCCCTCGCTCTGGACACGGATGCCCCCGTCCACCGCCGTCACGTTCGCGCCCGCGGCGAGCAGCTTCTCGATGACGGCATCCAGATGGTCGGCACGTCCATGCTTCAGCATGACATCGCCGCCCGTGGCCGCCACGGCGCACAGGAAGGTGCCCGCCTCGATCCGGTCGGCCACCACCTGGTGCGTGCAGCCGCTCAGCCTCTCCACGCCCTGGACGCGAATACGGCTGGTGCCGTGCCCTTCGATCTTCGCGCCCATGGCGATCAGCATTTCAGCCAGATCGGCGATCTCGGGCTCCTGCGCGGCGTTCTCCAGCACGGTCTCGCCTTCCGCCAGCGCGGCAGCCATCAGGAAGTTTTCGGTGCCGGTGACGGTGACCATGTCGGTCGTGATGCGCGCGCCGTGCAGTCGTTGGCGTCCGCCGCCGATGCTGGCCACCATGTAGCCGTGCTCGACCACGATGTCGGCGCCCATGGCCTGCAGGCCCTTGATGTGCTGGTCGACCGGCCGCGAACCGATGGCGCAGCCACCCGGCAGCGACACCTTGGCTTTGCCGAAACGGGCAAGCAGAGGGCCCAGCGCCAGCACGGAAGCCCGCATGGTCTTGACGAGCTCGTAAGGTGCTTCAGGCACCTCCAGCGAGCGGGCATTGATGCGCACGGTGCCGTTGTCGTCGCGCTCCGCAATGACGCCCATGTTGTGGACCAGCTTGAGCATGGTCGCGACATCCTTCAGGCGCGGCACGTTGTGCAGCGTGACGGGCTGATCGGTCAGCAGCGCCGCGCAAAGCTCGGGCAGCGCGGCGTTCTTGGCGCCGGAAATGAGTACCTCGCCGCGAAGCTTGCGCCCGCCGCGAATCAGAAGTTTGTCCATGAAAAATCCAGCGGAGGTCTAGCGGGAGGGCGAAGAAGTCTGGTCCGCCCATTCGGCGGGCGTGTAGGTTTTCATCGAGAGCGCGTGCACCTCGTCGGTGTGCATTTTCGCACCCAGGGTGGCATAGACGCGCTGATGTCGCTGGATGGCGCGCTTGCCCTCGAACTCCGCGGAGACGATGGTGGCATACCAATGGCGGCCGTCGCCCTCGAGGGCGATGTGATCGCAGGGCAGCCCGGCCTGAATGATGGATTGCAGTTCTTCAGCAGTCATATTTGTTGCTCGCCCCCAGGCTGCGCGCACTTCGTATCGCTTCGCCTACCCCCTGCCGGGGGCAACACCAGCGGCCCGGCCAAGCCGGATCCGCGGTGTTTTGCGAAAGGGCACGGTCTTGCTGGTCCTTGCACGGGCTGCCGCGGAACCGGCTTGGCCGGGCCGCAGGCGGCGCGCCCTGCAAGGGGGTGGGCGGCCACACGAAGTGGGCAAGCCTGGGCGTGTTTCATGGTCATCCGCGGATCTTGTAGCCAATGCGGAGCAAATGCACCGCAATCGCGCTCACCACCAGCCAGGCGCTGCCGACGATCGCAAGGCTCGTCCACGGCGAGATGTCGCTGACGCCGAAGAAACCGTAGCGGAAGCCGTCGATCATGTAGAAAAACGGGTTCAGGTGGCTGACCTTCTGCCAGAAGGGCGGCAGCGAGCCGATGGAATAGAACACGCCCGACAGGAAGGTCATCGGCATGATCAGGAAGTTCTGGAACACGGCCATCTGGTCGAATTTCTCGGCCCAGAGTCCAGCGATGAGTCCGAGCGTGCCCAGGATGGCCGCGCCCAGGAGTGCGAACACGACGATCCACAACGGCGCCACGAAGCCCGGCATCGCGAACAGCGCCGTGACCACGAACACGCCCAGGCCGACGGCCAGTCCGCGCACGATCGACGAGCCGACATAGGCGAAGAACCAGCCCCAGTGCGACAGGGGCGTGAGCAGCACGAACACGAGACTGCCCATGATCTTGCTCTGGATGATCGACGACGAACTGTTGGCGAACGCGTTCTGCAGCACGCTCATCATCACCAGGCCGGGCACGAGGAAAGCGGTGTAGCTGATCGTGCCGTGGACCTTGACGTGATCTTCGAGCACGTGGCCGAACACCATCAGGTAGAGCAAAGCCGTCAGGACGGGCGCGCCGACAGTCTGGAAGCCGACCTTCCAGAAGCGCAGCGTTTCCTTGTAGAGCAAGGCACGCCAGCCCAGCGCATTGATCATCATCTTGCGACCTCCAAGGGCGTCTGCTCACCGGCCATGAGGTCGATGAAGACATCCTCCAGATCGGCCTTGCGCATTTCGACGTCTTCGACATCCAGGCCCGCCTCGCGGATCGCGGCGAGCAATTGCTCGACCTCGTGCGCGTTCTGCGCAGGCAATTGCACGATGCGCCCGGTAATGCGCGCATGCTGCGCGATCGACCAGGGCAGCATGCCGTCAGTCTTGAAGCGCAGCACGTTGCTGGCCGCGGAACGGAGCAATTCGCTCGTGCGGTCCAGCGCAATCACTCGTCCCTGCTTGAGCATGGCGATGCGGTGGCACAGCGCCTCTGCTTCTTCGAGGTAGTGCGTGGTCAGCAGCACGGTGCTGCCTTGCTTGTTGAGCTTGGCTACGAACTGCCACAAGGTCTGGCGCAATTCGACGTCCACGCCGGCCGTGGGCTCGTCCAGCACGATGACCGGGGGCTTGTGCACCAGCGCCTGCGCGACGAGAACGCGGCGCTTCATGCCACCGGAGAGTTGGCGCATGTTGGCGCCCGCCTTGTCCGCGAGCCCCAGGCTGTGCAGCAATTCGTCGATCCAGGCGTCGTTGTTCTTGATGCCGAAGTAGCCCGACTGGATCCGAAGCGCTTCGCGAACGTTGAAGAACGGATCGAAAACGAGCTCCTGAGGCACCACCCCGAGCTTTCGGCGCGCCTGGGCGAAGTCTTTCTGGACATCGAAGCCATGGACGCTGATCGAGCCCGCGCTCGGGCGCGACAGGCCTGCGAGCATGCTGATCAGGGTGGTCTTGCCGGCGCCATTGGGTCCGAGGAGCCCGAAAAACTCGCCCTCTTCGATCTGGAAGCTCACCTCGTCGACCGCTCGCAGGCCCAGTTTTCCGTGGGCCCGTTGCTGGCGTGAGGCAGGATAGGTCTTGGAGACCGATTGAAAAGAGATCGCGGGCATGGGAACCCTCGATTTTACGGGGCCAGTGTTTTTGTCAGGGCGCGGCGGGCAAAAGGCCCGCCACGCCGTACAGCGAAGCGAGTTCCCGCAAGCGAGGTGGCAAGCCCTTCACGGCGAACCCGCGACCCAAGGCACTCGACTCACGCCGGCACTCGAGCAGCACCGCCAGCGCCGAGGAATCGAACTGCGCCAGCGCGCTGGCGTCGACCACCGTGGAGGTATCTGTCTTCCCGGCAAGCCCCTGCTGGAGCATGTAAAGGCAGGCGGGTGCCTCGTCGTGCGTCAACTTCGGCGGGAGCACCAGCATCGGGTCAGCTCTTGCCGTTGGTCTTGTTGCGCGCTGCCAGCGCTGCAATCAGGCCGTCGATGCCCTTGCTATTGATTTGCTGTGCGAACTGCGTGCGGTAGGTATCGACCAGCCAGACGCCGAGGACATTGATGTTGTAGATCTTCCAAGCGGCCGTCTCGCCCGGCGCTTTTTCGAGCCGATAGTCGAGTTGCACCGGATCGCCGCCGCCGCGGACTTCGGTACGGACGAGGACTTCCTTGTCGTCGAGCGAGCCACGGAACGGACGCACGCTCACCGTCTGGTCGCTCACTTGGGCAAGCGCGCCTGCATAGGTGCGCACGAGCAGGGTCTTGAACTCTTCCTCCAGGCGCTTCTGTTGCTCCGGCGTGGCCTGACGCCAGGCCGGGCCGACGGCAGACGCCGTCATGCGCTGGAAGTTCACGTTGGGCATGATCTTGTTGTCGACCAGGACCATGATCTTGTCAATGTCACCGGTCTTGATCGACTTGTCCGCCTTGATGGTCTCCAGCACATCGCTCGAGATGCGCTTGACCAAAGCATCGGGCGTTTCATCGGCTGCGTGCGCAGGTCTCACGAACGCGGTGGCGGCACCGACAAGCAAAAGGCCGGCGAGCGCAAAGCGGCCCAAGGTGCGGCGTTGAAGAATCTGGTTCATCGAATAAATCCCTTGTACTCGTTTCCACGTCGGGCAACTTGAAGATTGGAGATGGCCCGGTCGAAAGGGTTCCACCATACCAAGTTCCACTGCAACCGAATGCAAGAGCCCGATACTAGTTTCCGTCGTCGGGCAAGTTGCCGTCGTGCACTTCATTGCGCCTTCTCTGCAGGAAGGCATCACGCGTGAACGTATACCTGTCCAGGGCGGCATCTTCCAGCAACTGGCTTGCACGCAAGAGGTTCGACCGGAGATCGACCAACCGAAGCGCATACAAGGAATTGCGCACCGGAATGTCCCCGATGACGCTGATGAGGTCACCCTGCACATCCACGGCGAGCGCCGCGGTATCACGCACCGTCGAAGGACCGAGCAATGGGAGGACCAGGTACGGCCCGCTCGGTACGCCCCAACGACCCAGCGTCTGGCCGAAGTCTTCGGTGTGGCGATCAATGCCCGCCTCGGTGGCGACGTCGAGGATGCCGCCGAGTCCAAAGACCGTATTGACGTTCACGCGCATGAAGGTCTGCGCGCTGTCCTGCATCTTGAGTTGCGCCACGCTGTTCACGAAGCTCCAGACGTCCGACAGATTGCCGAAGAAATTGTTGACGCCCGTGCGTATTGGCGATGGCAACACGCGCTGGTAGACCGTTGCGACCGGCCGCAAGACGGCATCGTCGACGGTATCGTTGAAGCGCGAGACTTGACGGTTGAGCGGCTCGAAGGGGTCCGCCGGATTGGCGTTGGGGCCGGTCGCGCATCCCGTCATGAGGATCAGTGCGCTCGCAGCCAATGCCCAGCGCAGACCCAGGGTCCTGAGCGGCTGGGCAAGGAGAGATCGTGGTTTCATTTCTTGTTGGAGTTACCCGACGGCGGGCTTCCCTCGGCCGCCTTGCTATAGAGGAACTGACTGATCAGGTTCTCCAGCACGACAGCGGACTGCGTCGCAGTGATGACGTCGCCGGCCTGGAGGGTCTTTTCGTCGGCACCCGCCTCGATGCCGATGTACTGCTCGCCGAGCAGGCCACTGGTCAGGATCTTGAGCGAGCTGTCCTTCGGGAAACTGTATCGGGTTTGCAGCCCCAGCGTGACAGCGGCCTGGAAGTTCTTGTCGTCGAACGTGATCGATTCGACACGTCCGACGACCACGCCAGCGCTCTTGACCGCGGTCTGCGGCTTCAACCCGCCGATGTTGTCGAAGCGCGCAGTCACCGCGTAGGTTTTCTGGAAGTTCAGGCTCAAGAGGTTGGCCGACTGGAGCGCCAGGAAAAGCAGCGCCGCAGCGCCGATCAGCACGAAAAGGCCGACCCAGATGTCATTGTTGGAACGTTGCATGCGTTGCACTCTCCGATCGATTTTTTTAGATGCTGAACATCATGGCTGTCAGCAGGAAGTCGAGCCCGAGCACCGCGAGCGATGCCACGACCACGGTTCGGGTCGTGGCGCGCGACACGCCTTCGGGCGTCGGCTGCGACTCATAGCCCTGCAGCAGCGCAACAAAGGTGACCGTGACCCCGAAGACGATGCTCTTGACGACGCCGTTGCCGACGTCCCGCCAGACATCGACGCCGCCCTGCATCTGCCCCCAGAACGCGCCCGGATCGACACCCAGCATCAAGACGCCGACGACATAGCCGCCGACCACGCCAACCGCACTGAACACGGCCGCAAGCAGCGGCATGGTGATCACACCTGCCCAGAAGCGGGGGGCAAGGATGCGTTGTACCGGATCGACCGCCATCATTTCCATGGCGCTCAACTGCTCGCCCGCCTTCATGAGCCCGATCTCCGCCGTCAGCGAGGTGCCCGCGCGGCCCGCGAAGAGCAGCGCCGCTACCACCGGCCCGAGCTCTCGCACGAGACTCAGGGCCACCAGCAAGCCGAGCGCTTCCGACGAACCGTAGCGCTGCAATGTGTAGTAGCCCTGCAGGCCGAGCACGAAGCCCACGAAGAGCCCCGACACCGCGATGATCGCGAGCGAGTAGTTGCCGAGGAAATGGATCTGGTCCCGCACCAGCCCGAAGCGACGCAGGCTCTGCGCTCCACGGAAGACGAGACGCAGGAAGAGACGCGCGCCCAGACCAAGGTCTGCGAGCTTGCTGCGCGCTGCGAAACCCACGTCCGAAGGCTTGTACCAGCTCATGCACGTCCCCCCTCGGGATTGCCGAAATCGTCCTCGACACCGACGGCGGGGTAGTGGAAATGCACCGGCCCGTCGGGCAGCGCATTGACGAACTGGTGGACCAGCGGATCGGTGCTCTTTCGCACTTCGTCCGGCTTGCCCTGTGCGGCGATGCCGCCATTGGCGAGGATGATCACGTGATCCGCGATCCGGAACGTCTCCTCGAGATCGTGCGACACGATGATGCTGGTGAGCCCGAGCGTGTCGTTGAGCTGCCTGATGAGCCGCGCCGCCGTGCCGAGCGAAATGGGATCGAGCCCGGCGAAGGGCTCGTCATACATCACGAGATCGGGATCGAGCGCGATCGCGCGCGCCAGCGCCACGCGCCGAGCCATGCCGCCGGACACCTCGCTCGGCATGAGATGCCGCGCGCCGCGCAAACCGACCGCGTCCAGCTTCATGAGCACGATGTCGCGGATGAGGGCGTCGGGCAGTTTCGTGTGTTCCCGCAACGGGAAGGCGACGTTGTCGAACACGCTCATGTCGGTGAAGAGCGCCCCGAACTGGAACAGCATGCCCATTCGGCGCCGCGCAGCATAGAGTGCGTCCGCTCTCAGTTGGCCGATGTTCTGGCCATTGACGAGCACTTCGCCACGCCGCGCGCGCAACTGGCCGCCGATCAGGCGCAGAACCGTGGTCTTGCCGCCGCCCGAAGCCCCCATGAGCGCGGTCACCTTGCCACGCGGCACGGCGAACGAGACGCCGTCGAGAATCGCACGAGTGTTGTACCCGAAAGCGACATTGCGAAACTCGACAAGAGAAGTGGCAGGAGATATTTCCATGGAAATGAAAAAGCCGGGGCGCCCTCAGGCATCCCGGCTTGCGGTGACACACAATGATACGGGAAGCCCGAACTCTGCCTGTTTCGGATCACTCCTAAACGGCGCACGTCGGGGCCGGTGCCCCCTCCCCGGCTTCAACGCGGCAGGTCGCTGAATCCCATCAGGAATTCATCCACCGAGCGCGCCGCCTGGCGCCCTTCGCGAATTGCCCAGACCACCAGCGACTGGCCGCGGCGGATGTCGCCTGCGGCAAACACCTTGGGTACGTTGGTCGCATAGCCGCCGATAAAATCGACGGTGGCCTTGGCATTGCCGCGTGCATCCTTGTCGACACCGAAGGCGTCGAGCACATTCGCCACCGGGCTCACGAAGCCCATCGCGAGCAGCACGAGGTCCGCCTTGAGCACTTGCTCACTGCCGGCGACCTCGACCATCTTGCCGTCCTTCCACTCCACGCGGACGGTCTTCAGGCCGGTGACCTTGCCCTTCTCGCCGATGAACTCCTTGGTCGAGATGGCGAACTCGCGCTCGCAGCCTTCTTCGTGGCTGGAACTGGTGCGCAGTTTGTAGGGCCAGTAGGGCCAGGTCAGCGGGCGGTTTTCCTCTTCGGGCGGCTGCGGAAGCAGTTCGAATTGCGTGACGCTGGCGGCGCCATGGCGATTGCTCGTACCCACGCAGTCGGAGCCGGTGTCGCCGCCGCCGATCACGATCACGTGCTTGCCGTCGGCCCGAAGCTGTCCCTTGACCTTGTCGCCTGCATTGATCTTGTTCTGCTGCGGGAGGAATTCCATCGCGAAGTGGATACCGTCGAGATCCCGGCCAGGAACAGGCAGGTCGCGCGACTGCTCGGCGCCGCCGGTCAGCAACACGGCATCGAACTCCTTGTCGAGCTGCTCGGGCGTGATGATCTCCTTGGCCCAGTTCGTGACCTTGGAGCCTTTGCCCAAGGGATCCTTGGCCGCACCGACCATCACGCTGGTGCGGAAGGTCACGCCTTCGGCCTTCATCTGCTCGACGCGGCGGTCGATGTGCACCTTCTCCATTTTGAAATCGGGGATGCCGTAGCGCAGCAGGCCCCCGATGCGGTCGTTCTTCTCGAACAGCGTCACGTCGTGACCGACGCGCGCGAGTTGCTGCGCCGCCGCCATGCCGGCCGGGCCGGAGCCGACGACCGCAACCTTCTTGCCGGTCTTGTGCTTGGCCGGCCGCGCGGCCACCCAGCCCTCGTCCCATGCGCGGTCGACGATCGCGTGCTCGATCGACTTGATGCCGACCGCATCGTCATTCACGTTGAGCACGCAGGCCGCCTCGCAAGGTGCGGGGCAGATGCGGCCGGTGAATTCCGGGAAATTATTGGTCGAGTCGAGCACGACGAAGGCGCTCTGCCAGTCGCTGCGATAGACCAGGTCGTTGAAGTCCGGAATGATGTTGTTGACCGGGCAGCCGCTGTTGCAGAACGGCGTGCCGCAGTCCATGCAACGCGCACCCTGCACCTTGGCCTGTGCCTCGTCGAGACCGACGACAAATTCCTTGTGGTGCTTGACCCGCTCCTCGATGGGCCTGTAGCCCTCCTCGACGCGCTCGTGCTCCATGAAGCCGGTGATTTTTCCCATCGTGCTGTCCTCAGTTCTTTATCGTTGCTGCCGTCAGACGGCTGCCACCGGCTTGGCGGCCGTCGCGGCGTGCGGCTCCATGCCCGCATGCGCGTTGTTTCCGCTGCTCGTGAGCTCGACCTCGCGGTCATGGATCTCCGCCAGAGCGCGCTTGTATTCGTTCGGGAAGACCTTGACGAACTTCGTGCGGGAAACGGCCCAGGTGTCGAGCAGCTCGCGCGCACGCTTGCTGCCGGTCCAGCGGTGGTGGTCTTCCAGCAGCTTCCGGAGTTGCGCCTCGTCGGTCTCGCCGTCGTGCCACACCTTGCGATGCACGCTCGCTGTCTGCTCAGCGGAGGTCAGCACCTTGTCGAGCGACACCATCGAGAGATTGCAGCGCGAAGCGAACTGGCCGTCCTCGTCGTAGACGAAGGCGACGCCGCCGCTCATGCCGGCCGCGAAGTTGCGGCCAGTCTTGCCGAGCACCGCGACCGTTCCGCCGGTCATGTATTCGCAGCCGTGGTCACCTGTGCCTTCGACCACCGCGGTCGCGCCGGAGAGGCGCACCGCGAAGCGCTCGCCCGCGACACCGCAGAGGTAGGCCTCGCCGGTGGTCGCGCCATAGAGCGCGGTGTTGCCGACGATGGTGTTGCGAATTGCCTCACCCCGGAAGTCGAGACTCGGACGCACCACCACGCGGCCGCCCGACAGGCCCTTGCCGGTGTAGTCGTTGGCATCGCCGATCAGGTACAGCGTGATGCCGCGCGCCAGGAAGGCACCGAAAGACTGGCCGCCCGTGCCTTCGAGCTGGATGCGGATCGAGTCGTCGGGCAGGCCTTGCGGATGGACCTTGGTCAACGCGCCCGAGAGCATGGCGCCGACCGAGCGGTTCACGTTGCGGGCCACCTCGATGAACTGGACCTTCTCGCCCTTGTCGATGGCTGGACGCGACCGTTCGATGAGCTTGTTGTCCAGGCTCTTTTCCAGTCCATGTTCCTGGTTCTCGACGTGGAAGCGGGGCACATCGGCCGGCACGTTCGGCTGTGCGAACAAGCGGCTGAAATCGAGGCCGCGCGCCTTCCAGTGCTCGATGCCCTGCTTGGTGTCGAGCAGGTCGGCACGGCCGATCAGGTCGTCGAACTTGCGCACGCCGAGCTGGGCCATGATCTGCCGGACTTCCTCGGCGACGAAGAAGAAGTAGTTCACCACGTGCTCGGGCCTGCCGGAGAACTTCTTGCGCAGCACCGGGTCCTGCGTGGCCACTCCCACCGGGCAGGTGTTCAGGTGGCACTTGCGCATCATGATGCAGCCTTCGACCACCAGAGGCGCAGTTGCGAATCCGAACTCGTCGGCGCCGAGCAGCGCGCCGATGGCGACGTCTCGGCCGGTCTTCATCTGGCCATCGGCCTGCACGCGAATGCGGCCGCGCAGGCGGTTGAGCACTAGCGTCTGCTGGGTTTCGGCCAGGCCGATTTCCCACGGGCTGCCCGCATGCTTGATCGACGACCAGGGCGAGGCACCCGTGCCGCCGTCATGGCCGGCGATCACGACGTGGTCGCTCTTGCACTTGGCGACGCCGGCCGCGATCGTGCCGACGCCAACTTCGCTCACCAGCTTGACGCTCACGCTCGCATGCGGCGCGACGTTCTTCAGGTCGTGGATCAGCTGAGCCAGATCCTCGATCGAGTAGATGTCGTGGTGCGGCGGTGGCGAGATCAGGCCGACGCCCGGCACCGAGTAACGCAGCTGGCCGATGTAGTTGGATACCTTGCCGCCGGGCAGCTGGCCGCCCTCGCCTGGCTTGGCGCCCTGCGCCATCTTGATCTGCAGCTGGTCTGCCGACGAGAGGTACTCTGCCGTGACGCCGAACCGGCCCGATGCGACCTGCTTGATCTTCGAACGCAGCGAATCGCCGTCCTTCAGCGGAAGGTCGACTTCGACGTTGGCTTCGCCGATCACGCTCTTGAGCGTATCGCCCATCTTGATCGGGATGCCCTTGAGCTCGTTGCGGTAGCGGTTCGGATCCTCGCCGCCCTCGCCGGTGTTGCTCTTGCCGCCAATGCGGTTCATGGCAACGGCCAGCGTCGAATGCGCTTCGGTACTGATGGAACCGAGCGACATGGCGCCCGTGGCGAAGCGCTTGACGATTTCGGTCGCAGGCTCGACCTCGTCCACCGGAATTGCCTTCGCGGGATCGATCTTGAACTCGAATAGGCCGCGCAGCGTGAGATGCCGGCGGTTCTGGTCGTTGACGATCTGCGCGTATTCCTTGAATGTGTTGAAGTTGTTGGCGCGCGTGCTGTGCTGCAGCTTGGCGATCGCATCCGGCGTCCACATGTGCTCTTCGCCACGCGTGCGCCAGGCGTATTCGCCGCCGGCGTCGAGCATGTGCGCGAGCACCGGGTCGTCGCTGAAAGCGGCCTTGTGCATGCGGATCGCTTCCTCGGCGATCTCGAACACACCGATGCCCTCGACGCGGCTTGCCGTACCGGTGAAGTACTTCGCGATGGTCTCGCTGTTGAGGCCGATGGCCTCGAACAGCTGCGCGCCGCAGTAGCTCATGTAGGTGCTGACGCCCATCTTCGACATGATCTTGGACAGGCCCTTGCCGACCGCCTTGACGTAGTTGTAGATGGCCTTTTCAGCGCTCAGGTCGCCGGACAGGTCCTCGTGCATCGCGGCGAGCGTTTCCATCGCCAGGTAGGGATGCACGGCTTCCGCGCCGTAGCCGGCCAGCACACCGAAGTGGTGGACTTCGCGGGCCGAGCCGGTTTCGACGACCAGGCCGGCAGTGGTGCGCAGGCCTTCACGCACCAGGTACTGGTGGATGGCCGACAGCGCCAGCAGCGCAGGGATCGCCACCTGCGTCGGGCCGACCGCGCGGTCGCTCACGATCAGGATGTTGTGGCCGCCCTTGATGGCATCGACCGCTTCGGCGCACAACGACGCCAGCTTGGCCTCGACGCCCTCGTCGCCCCAGGAAAGCGGATAGGTGATGTCGAGCGTGTAGCTCTTGAACTTGCCTTGCGTGTACTTGCCGATGTCGCGCAGCTTGGCCATGTCGGCGAAGTCGAGAATCGGCTGGCTTACCTCGAGCCGCATCGGCGGGTTGACCTGGTTGATGTCCAGCAGGTTCGGCTTCGGGCCGATGAAGGACACCAGCGACATCACGATCGCTTCGCGGATCGGGTCGATCGGCGGGTTCGTCACCTGCGCGAACAACTGCTTGAAGTAGTTGTAGAGCGGCTTGTTCTTGTTGGACAGCACGGCCAAGGGGCTGTCGTTGCCCATGGAGCCGATGCCCTCTTCGCCTGCGGCGGCCATCGGGCTCATCAGGAACTTGATGTCTTCCTGCGTGTAGCCGAAAGCCTGTTGGCGATCGAGCAGGCTGACCTGGCTCGGCGATGCCTGCACCGTCTCGGCCTCCACGCTGTCGAGCTTGATGCGCAGGTTCTCGATCCACTGCTTGTAGGGCTTGCTGTTGGCGAGGGTGGCCTTGACCTCCTCGTCGTCGATCATGCGGCCCTGCTCCAGGTCGATCAGGAACATCTTGCCGGGCTGCAGGCGCCACTTGCGCACGATCTTCTGCTCGGGCACGGGCAGCACGCCGGATTCGGAACCCATGATGACGAGGTCATCGTCCGTCACGCAGTAGCGCGAAGGCCGAAGGCCATTGCGGTCGAGCGTGGCGCCGATCTGGCGGCCGTCGGTGAACACGATCGAGGCCGGGCCGTCCCAGGGCTCCAGCATCGCGGCGTGGTACTCGTAGAAAGCGCGGCGGCGCGGGTCCATCGTCGCGTGCTGCTCCCATGGCTCGGGGATCATCATCATCACGGCCTGGCTGATGGGGTAGCCGGCCATGGTCAGCAGTTCGAGGCAGTTGTCGAAGGTCGCGGTGTCGGACTGGCCGGGGAAGCTGATCGGATAGAGCTTCTGCAGGTCGGCGCCGAGCACGGGCGAGGACATCACGCCTTCGCGTGCCTTCATCCAGTTGTAGTTGCCCTTGACCGTGTTGATTTCGCCGTTGTGCGCGACATAGCGGTACGGGTGGGCCAGCGGCCACTCGGGGAAGGTGTTGGTCGAGAAGCGCTGGTGCACCAGACCGAGAGCCGAGACGCAGCGCTTGTCTTGCAGATCCAGGTAGTAAGTGCCGACTTGATCAGCGAGCAACAGGCCCTTGTAGACCACCGTGCGGCTCGACATGCTCGGAACGTAGTATTCCTTGCTGTGCTTGAGCTTCAGGCGCTGGATGTTGGCGCTTGCGGTCTTTCGGATCACGTAGAGCTTGCGCTCGAGCGCGTCCTGCACGATCACGTCGTTGCCGCGGCCGATGAAGATCTGGCGCAGCAGAGGCTCCTTGGCGCGGACGTTTGGCGACATGGGCATCTCGCGGTTGACCGGCACGTCGCGCCAGCCCAGCAGGACCTGGCCTTCGGCCTTGATCGCACGCTCCATCTCCTGCTCGCAGGCTTCGCGCGATGCGTGCTCCTTGGGCAGGAAGATCATGCCGACGCCGTATTCGCCCGGCGGGGGCAGCGTGACGCCCTGCTTCGCCATCTCTTCGCGGTACAGCAGGTCGGGCAGCTGAATCAGGATGCCGGCGCCGTCGCCCATGAGCTTGTCGGCGCCCACTGCGCCGCGGTGGTCAAGATTTTCGAGAATCTTGAGGCCCTGCAACACGATGGCATGGCTCTTTTCGCCCTTGATGTGGGCCACGAAGCCAACGCCGCAGGCGTCGTGTTCGTCAGCAGCAGAATAAAGACCGTGTTCTTGGAGATGCTGGATCTCGGCAGCCGTCGTCATGGCGTGCTCCTTCAGTTTCGCAGGGAAAGGGAGCATATTGCTTTGCACAAATAATGCCAAACAGTTTAATTGGGGTCAGATTCCGATTAATTTCCGAATGAAATGCTCGGGATAAATATGGGGACACATCAAAAACAATAGCAGACCTGCTAGGCATGACGGGCTTTGCGCCACGCTTGCTATTCGCTTCTTGAAGTTGGAGGGCGTCCGGGACGAGCCTTGAGCACACGCCGATCCGTCGTTTTCTGTAACGAATGGAGAAAATCTTCATCGCCGACGGCCCAGCCGCGCAGTGTGGCGTCGGTCAACGCCGCATGAACAGCGCTCGATATGCCGCCGCGCACCAATTCGGCATACGCGGCCTCACGCGCGAAGGGCGTGTTGCCGAGCGCCCAGTACAGCGGGTGCGGCGTCAGGAACCTGTCCTGGCGCAACCCGACGTAGTGGCCATGGCTCGACCACGGAAAGTCGCGGGCGTCAGTCACCGTGCCGGCGCGCACCGGATTGAGGTCGATGTACACCATGCAGGTCAGCAGATAACGATCCGTCTGAATCAGCGTGGATCTGTACCGCCCTTCCCACAAAGTGCCGGTGCGGCCGTGCCGGTCGTTGAAGTACCGGACATAGCGCCGCCCGACCGCCTGCATCCATTGCGGCAGACCGTCTGCCGTCGACGGCGTGGCGAGCAGGTGGAAGTGGTTGTCCATCAGGACGTACGCATGCAGCGCGATGCCGAAGCGCGCGGCGTTCTCCCCGATCAGGCCCAGGAAGAACTCGTGGTCGGCGCGATCAACGAAGACCGGTTGCCGATTGTTGCCGCGCTGGATGACGTGATGCGGCTGATCGGCCAGGGTGAGGCGGGGCAGGCGTGCCATGGCGCGAAGGGGCGGAGAGGATCAGGGCACACGGAAGCGAGTCTCCATCAGCGACTCCAGCCCGAACTGGGCCAGCAACTCGCGAAGCCGCGCCGCGGCACTCGCTTTGTGCCGCCCGGTGTGGCGCGCGATGATGAGTTCGTTCTTCATGCTGTGCTCCCAACCCACCAGCTCCGTGACTGTCACTTGGTAGCCGTTGGCTTCCAGGTAGAGACAGCGCAGCACGTTGGTCAGCTGGCTTCCGATCTCGCGCGTGTGCAACGGATGGCGCCAGAGTTCCGCCAATGGCGTGCGAGAGAGCGCCAACGCCTTGGTCTGGCGTAGGCAGGCTGCAATCTCGGCCTGGCAGCAAGGCACCAGCACCATGAAGCGCGCCTTTTTCGCGAGCCCGAACGCGATCGCATCGTCGGTCGCGGTGTCGCAGGCGTGAAGCGCCGTCACCACGTCGATCCGTGCCGGCAAGGCCGCCGCGCTGGCCGATTCGGCCACTGTGAGGTTGAGGAACGACATGCGGTCGAAACCCAGGCGCTTGGCAAGGTCGCGCGACCGCTCGACCAGCTCTGCCCGCGTCTCGATTCCATACACGTGCCCGCCGCCGCGCTCGCGGAAGAACAGGTCGTAGATGATGAAGCCCAGGTACGACTTGCCCGCCCCATGATCGGCCAGCGTCGCCTGCGCGCCGTCGTCCGGCAATTCGCGAAGCAGCTTGTCGATGAACTGGAAGAGGTGATAGACCTGCTTGAGCTTGCGGCGCGAGTCCTGGTTGAGCCGGCCTTCGCGCGTGAGGATGTGCAGTTCCTTGAGCAACTCGACCGACTGGCCCGGTCGCAGCTCATTCAGGACCTCCGCTTCAGCCTTCACGGCTTTGGCAACCTTGCTCATCGCGCGGCTCCTCCGGGGCCGACGCCCAAGGCCGTCCAGCCTTCAGCGCCGAGCGCTTCCAGTGTGTCGATGTTCCGGCCGAAGATGGCTTCGGCGTCCGGGAAGGCGTCGACCGCACGGCTCACGCTGTCCTCGCGCAGCAGGTGCAGCGTCGGATACGGCGCGCGGTTGGTCGCGTTCGTGATGTCGTCGGCGTCCGTGCCGGCAAACTGAAAGTGCGGATGGAAGCTCGCGAGCTGAAACTGGCCTTCGAAGCCCTCGCGCGCAAGGCGCCGCTCGGCACGCGCCGTGAAATCATTGAAATCGAGAAAATCAGCCAAGATGTTGGGCGCAATCAGAAGTGTGGTGTCCCGTTCGGAAGCTTCGCAGGCGGCGAGCGCGTTGGCCTCGGCAATCAGCAGGTCGATCAGCTCGGCCTCTTCGCCCTGCAAGTAGACCGCGTAGTGAATTTGCCCTCGAATATGCACCGCTTTCGCAAAGGGGCAGAGATTGAGCCCGATCACCGCGCGCTCCAGCCAGCGTCGGGTATCAGCCTCGGCCTGCGATGACGAAGTGCCAGGGCAGTTCATGTGGCGCCCCTGCGCGCGATGGCAGGCGACAGCCGCGCCGCGAGCGCCAAGCCCATCAGCGAGCACGCCAGCGTGAAGGTCCACGTCCACTGCCAGCCGCCTGCGCGGTGCGCGATCCACGCAACGAACGGCGGCGCGATGAACTGGCCCAGTGACGATGCCTGCTGCATCATCCCGACGGTGATCGACACGGTCGAAGGCCCCGGCGCAAGCCGCACCGCCAGCATGAACAGGGTGGCCGGCACGACCCCGCCGCCCAGCGAGAACATGCAGACCGCCAGGTAACGCAGCGCCGGCGGCAGGCTCAGCGCATCGTCGACACCGCCGAACTGCGCAAAAGCAGCCATGCTGCCGAGCGCCATGACGACGAAGCCGCAGCGCAGCAGGCGATCGGGTGCCACGCCGCGCTGGAGCAGTCGGCCGCCCGTCACGTTGCCAACGATGTTGGTCGCCGCCGCCAGAGCGGTGAGCGCCGCGTTCCAGGCGCTTGGCACGCCAGCGTCGGCGTAGATCGCCGGCAGGAAGCCGATCACGGCCATCCATTGCGAGGAGTAGACGGCAAAGGCAAGCGCCAAGGTCCATGGCGCGCTCGCACCGACGGTGCCGCGCAGCCGCAATGACCAACTTTCCGTCGACGATGCAACTATTGCCTGCCGCGCTTTGTCGCCGGGCACCGCGAGCGTCACCCAGATCGCCGCCGCCGCTGAGACAGCGGACAGGGCCCACCACCATCCCGACCAGCCTGCCCAGGCGATCAGCGCCGGTCCCAGCAGGAGGGCCAAAGCCACGCCGAGCGGCATGTAGGCGCCCCACAATCCGAGCGCCGCCTTCTCCGACTCGGGCGGCGCCATCGCCCGGACCAGCCCGGGCCCCGGCATCACTGCCAGGAGAAATCCAACGCCTTCGAGCGCCCGAAGGGCCAGCAACCAAGGCAAAGCCTGCGCGCCGTCTGCAACCCAGATCCCCACCAGTCCGCCAAAAACGCTCGCGATGGTGACCACCACCAACCCGGCGAGCATGCTGCGCCGCAATCCGATCGTGTCCGCGGCCAGTCCGACGAAGATGCCGAGCGTCATGCCCGCAACCTGGACGAGCGACAGGAGGAAACCCGCTTCGACCAATCCGAGGCCCAGGCTCGCTTGCAAGGCAGGCACCGCCGGCGGCAACTTGCCCAGATGCAACGCGGCGGCAACTCCTGCGGCCACGACGGCCAGCGCCGAGGCGGGAATGCGGGCCCGCGGGATCGACAGGCCGCTCATTCGACCCACCGTCGCCCCGTGAGCCGCTCGTATTCACGGATCGCGAATCGATCGGTCATCCCGGCAATATAGTCCGCCACCGCGCGATGTCGGTCCTCGCGCTGCCCGTATCCCTCCGGCATCTCTGCCGGCGCATCGAAGTATGCGGCGAACAAAGCGCGAACCACCCCTTGCGCCTGATTGGCAGTCTGAATCACCCGTTCGTGCCGATACAAGTTGTGGAAAAGGAAGCGCTTGAGGTCCGTCGATTCGGACCGCATGGCCTTGCTGAAGAGCACCAGCGGCGTCGCGCGGCGGACAGCATCCGCATCGGCCGGCGCCGTGACCTCGAGCGCACCGCGCGTCGCATCGATCACGTCATAGACCTGCGCGCTGAGCATCCGCCGGATCGTCTCGTAGAGAACCCGTCGTCCATGAAGCTGCGGATACTCCGCCAGCGCCTCGCGGCGATAGCGATCGAACAAGGCCACCTCGCTCAATCGCTCGATGCTGATCAGCCCCGACCTCACGCCATCGTCGATGTCGTGAGCGTTGTAGGCGATCTCGTCGGCAAGGTTGCACAGCTGCGCTTCCAGCCCCGGCTGCGTGCGGTCACAGAATCGTCGCGCCACGCCGCCCGGCTCGGCGGCCTCGATGCGCTCTGCATTGGCATGCGAACAGTGCTTGAGAATGCCTTCGCGCGTCTCGAAGCTCAGGTTGAGGCCGTCGTACTGCGGGTAGCGATGCTCGAGTTCATCCACGACACGCAGGCTCTGCAGGTTGTGTTCGAAACCTCCGTGATCCCGCATGCGGTCGTCGAGCGCGTCCTGGCCGGCGTGCCCGAAGGGCGTGTGGCCGAGATCGTGCGCCAGGGCGATCGCTTCGACCAGATCCTCATTGAGCCGCAGCGCGCGCGCGACCGAGCGCCCGAGCTGCGCGACTTCGAGCGAATGAGTGAGCCGCGTGCGGAACAGATCCCCTTCGTGATTCAGGAATACCTGCGTCTTGTAGACCAGGCGGCGGAACGCCGTCGAATGCACGATGCGATCGCGATCGCGCTGGAACGCATCGCGCGTGGGCGCCGGCAGTTCGGGGTGCCTGCGTCCGCGCGACATGGCGGGATCGGAGGCGTAGGGCGCGAGGCTCATGCTGCGCAGCCCAGCCGAGAATTCAGGCGGCGCAGCATTGCGCAAGCACCTCGCGCACCATCGCATCGGGAGCGCCACGCATGATGGCTGAACCGGGCTTGTCCAGCACGACAAAACGGATCTCCCCAGCTTCCGACTTCTTGTCGATGCGCATCAGTTCCAGATAGCGCTCGACACCAAGCGCAGGCGCCACGACGGGAAGGCCGGCGCGCTGGATCAGCGCCGTGAGTCGCTGCACGAAGGCAGCGTCGATGCCGCCGAGCCGCTCCGACAAATGCGCGGCCATGACCATGCCGCAACCCACCGCCTCGCCGTGCAGCCACTCACCATAGCCAAGCCCCGATTCGATCGCGTGACCGAAGGTATGGCCGAAATTGAGAATTGCGCGCAGACCCGTTTCCCGTTCGTCCTGGCCAACGACGGCCGCCTTGATCTCGCAACTGCGCTTGACGGCATGCGCCAGCGCGGCAGGCTCCCGCGCCACCAGGGCATCGATATTTGTCTCGATCCACGCCAGGAAATCCATGTCGTAGATCGGCCCGTACTTGATGATTTCGGCCAATCCGGCGCTGAGTTCCCGCGGCGGCAAGGTGTTCAGCGTCGCCAGGTCACACAGCACGAGTTGCGGCTGATAGAACGCGCCGATCATGTTTTTCCCCAACGGATGGTTGATGGCAGTCTTGCCTCCCACTGAAGAATCAACCTGCGCCAGCAAGGTGGTCGGCACCTGGACGAAGGGCACGCCTCGCATGTAGCTGGCGGCCGCAAAGCCGGTCATGTCGCCCACGACGCCACCGCCGAGCGCAAAGAGCACAGTTTTGCGGTCGCAGCCGTGACTCAGCAGCGCGTCGAAGATCAGGTTGAGCGTTTGCCAGTCCTTGTGCGCCTCGCCGTCGGGGAGTTCGAGCAAGCGGACCGACCGGAACCGACTAGAAATCACTTTGCTCAGTGTTGCGGCGTACAAGGGCGCGACAGTCGTGTTGGTCACGATCAACGCGCTTGCGCTGTCGGGCACTTTGGCGAAGGACATCGGATCGTTGAGCAAACCGCTGCCAATCAGAATGGGGTAGCTGCGATCGCCGAGTTCGATCTCGACACGCTCATGGGAAATCATCAATGGCATGGCTGCGAGTTTAGGCGCATGCCCGCCCCCGCCGGCTACTCGGGAGGTCTAGCCTGCGGCGATGAAGGGATGATTCCCGCCAACTCGAGTTGCGCCACAACGAGATTGACGGACATCACCAATGTGGGTCGTCCGGTATCGATCACTTCGTGAGCGGTCTCGCGGTAAAGCGGATCGCGCACGTCATAGAGTTGGCGCAATCGGCCCAGGGGATCGTCCACCTGCAAGAGCGGTCGCTTTACGTCGTGCCGCAAGCGGCGGAATAAATCTTCTGGGGAAGAGCGAAGATAGACGACATGTCCGCCTTCGCGCAGCGTGCGACGATTGATATCCCTCAATATAGCGCCGCCGCCGGTGGCCAACACACCACAATGCGTGGCGACGAGTTCGCTGATCACCGACTGCTCGATGTCGCGAAAACTCACCTCGCCTTCACGCTCAAAGTAGTCACGTATTGAGCAAGCGATGCGTTCCTCGATCACCGTGTCGGAATCCAGAAACGGCAAATCGAGCTCACGGCCGAGTCGACGACCGATGCTCGATTTACCCGAACCCGGCAAGCCGATCAGGATGATCGGCTTGCCTGAAGTCATTCTTAGAGCGGAGTGTTGCAACCTTGATTGGGACCGGTACCGGTGTCGCTCCCGTAAGGCGGGATATTGAACGACCCGTTGGCCACATCTTCCTGTGCAGCGCGAAGGATATAAGTGTACGTCGCAGCGCCTTCGCTGCCCGACACCCCCGCTGTGACCCGGATCTTCACGCGCAACCACGTCGCAACGTTTTGCGGGTAGGTCAGTTGAACCTGCGCCAGGCCACCGTTTTGGGTCAGGTTGCCATTGACGAAGCTGATCGCCGCGTCAGCTTGTCGGGGCGTGAGCTGGCCGTCCTTGTTAGTGTCCTCACCGGCGTCCAAGACGCCGTTACGAAGCTGTGGCTGGTCTTCGTTGTAGCACCATTTGTAGCCCGGGAAGTCGTTCGTGAGCAAGGTCGGGGGCGCCGGCGGCGTGGCACCCTTCCAGTACCCGTCGATGTCGACGACGGCGGACAGGGGAACGCCATCCTTGGCCTGACCGGCCGAGTCAACGACCTGAATCTCGAATTGCTTGATGTATGAAATTTTGCTCGGGGATTTCGTGATTTCGTTGCCGGACCCGATCGTCAGCGAGACAGGGCTAGCCGTCACCGTCAGCGACGTCTGCACCTCGTTCGGGCAAGTGCCTGCGGCAAAGTCAGTCACGTCGTAACACGCCTTGATGGCCACCCCATTGGTGGGGCTGGATGTGGTCGAAGCCACATAGCTCGTCGTGGCCACCCCGGTGGCGTCGCTGTAGACCAAGTCCGAGCCCGTCGAAAGCGATTCGCCGGGCAGCGCAGTGCTCGCCACAGAGAACCGCACGCGCATATTCGGAATCGGCGTGTTGTTGGCGGCGAAGAACAGAGCGCGGATTTCCGACCGGTTGGCGGTGCTACCGCTGGCATTGGACGCCACCACGACTGGATTGGCGAGTGCACTTGCGCCGGACACGGGCCCGACGGCGTTCGGGACTTGTGCTCCTGACGACACCTGCAATGGGTAAGTACTGGTAACTCCCAAACTTTCCACGGCAATCGTATAAAGCCCGACGGTGCTGGGAGCCGGGAATGTGTAGGTAACGGCGCCGTTCGAACTGGTCTGGGTGGCCGCGAACGACTGTCCGGGAATGCCACTCGCCGTCACCGTCGCTCCGGCGACACCCGCATTGGATGCATCCTTGACAGTGACCGTCAAAGTCACGCTTGCGCCGGGCAGTGGCTTCTGTGGTACTGCATTCAACTGGATCGCACTGCCCGCAACGCTGATCGCACCTGTCTTGGTCAGCGTGCCCGACTTCACCGAGTAGTGAATGAGCCGATTGGACTTGTCGGCGCCAATGCCGATCTTTCCGCCAAAGGTGCCGTCAGGGGCGGTGGTCGACCCAGATGCTGGTGTGAACACTGCATTGCTATCGACGGTCACCGCGACGGGGACCGAGGCGACAACGTTGCGCGACGCATCGACAGCTACAACGTTGAGCGAGGCTTGGTCACTGCCAGTGTTCGTCAGCGCAGATTTGTCGACCGTGACAATCATGTCCGCCGCCGCTGGCGCGGGCACTGGCGCTGGGGCCGGCGTAGTTCCTGTGTCACCTCCACTGGCCGGGGCCGCCGGGGGAAGCCCCGGACTGCCGCCACCGCCACACGCTGTCACGATGGCAGCCATGATCGTTGCAACCAACGCAGATTTCTTCACGCTCAATGAGTTTCCCATTTTTAACCTAAAAACATTCTTGTTCATTTATCGGGCCGCGTTGCGGTCGGTGATCATCTTCGGCGTGATGAAGACAAGCATTTCCGTCTTGTTCGCCGTGCGATTCCGCGTCCGGAAAAGTCCGCCCAAATAGGGGACCTCTCCGAGTACCGGAATGCGCGACTCATCGACTGCTTCAGTCAATTCGAAGATCCCGCCGATGACGACCGTGCCGCCGTTTTCAACCAGCACTTCCGTTTGGACGTGCTTCGTATTGATGGCAAAGCCGGCCGTCGTGGCTTGACCCACCGTGTCCTTGTTGACGTCCAGCGTCAGAATGATGTTGCCCTCGGGGGTGATCTGAGGGGTCACTTCGAGCTTGAGATTCGCCTTGCGGAAGGCAATGGAGGTGGCGCCGCTCGAGGTCGCGACCTGATAAGGGAGTTCAGTGCCCTGCTCGATCAGCGCCTTCGTCTGATCGGCCGTGACCACGCGTGGACTCGAGACCACCTTGCCCTTGCCGTCAGCCTCCAGCGCCGAGATTTCTAGGTTGAGAATTCTCGACAGGCTCGAATTGAAAAGTGAAATAGCAAAGGTGCCCGGCGAATTGCCGTTCCCCGCGACGCCGGTGGAGGGCAGGTTCACGAAGTTGGAACCCGTGAAGACCGTGGTCGCAGTGGGCTGGTTGGCGAAAACGCCGTTGACAACCGGATTCGGCGTCACGATCGGGTTCGCACCAATCGTGCCATTCGTATTGATAATGCCCCCGCCCAGTTTGACGCCCAGCGACTTGCCGAAGGTGTCCGACGCTTCGACGATGCGAGCCTCGATCAGCACCTGGCGCACCGGAACGTCCAGTTTCTGGATCAATTCAGCCACCTGGGTCAGACGCGACGGGATGTCCGAAACGAAGAGCTGATTGGTTCGGGACTCGGCGATCACGCTACCGCGGGGGCTCAGGATGCGAGAGGCCGTGCCTGCACCGCCACCGCTGCCCGCGCCTGCGCCGGTACCCGTCAGGCCCGCGGCAATCGCAACCGCCTTGGTGTAGTTGAGCTGGAACGACTGGGTGCGAAGCGGCTCCAGGTTCTGGATGGCGGCCTGCGCCTCGAACTCCAGCTTTTCCTTGGCATTGATTTCGTCCTTGGGCGCGATCCACAGAACGCTGCCGTTCTTGCGCATGCCCAGGTTTTTCGCCTGCATGATGATGTCCAGCGCCTGATCCCAGGGCACATCTTTCAGCCGAAGCGTGAGCGCTCCGGTCACGGAATCGGATGTCACGATGTTGAAGTTCGTGAAGTCGGCAATCACCTGAAGTAGCGAACGGATTTCGATGTTCTGGAAGTTCAGCGAGAGCTTTTCACCCGTGTAGCCAACGCCCTGCGTCAGCTTGGTCGGGTCGACCTTGCGGGGGCGGACTTCAACGACGAACTGGTTTTCGCTCTGATAGGCGCTGTGCTCCCAGTCTCCCTTGGGCTCGATGGTCATCCGCACGCGGTCACCCACTTGCTGCGTCGTCACGAGTTGAACGGGCGTGCCGAAATCCGAAACGTCGAGCCGGCGGCGCAGGCCTTCCGGCAAGGTCGATTTCGTGAACTCGACCACGAGGTTCTTGCCTTGCTGGCGGATGTCGACGCCCACTTGGTTGTTAGCCAGATCGACAATCACGCGGCCGGTGTTGTCCGAACCCAGGCGGAAATCGACGTCGCGCAACGGCAAGGTGTCACGGTTCCGGTTCTCCGCGAACGCGGAGGGCATCGAAGCGACCAGGGCGGCACCCGGCACAGGTTCCAGCGAGACCAGAAGGGACTTGCCCTGGATCTCTGTCTTGTACGCAGTGGCTTGCTTGAGGTTCAGCACCAGGCGCGTCCGTTCGCCAGCCTGAACGACGTTCACCGAACGCAGATTGCCTTGGTTGACCTCGATCGCCGACCGGCCGATCGCGTTCGTCACACCGGGGAAATCGAGGGCAACGCGCGCCGGCGATTGAATGGCAAAGCCCGCCGGCGGCGCCGTGAGGGGCTGGGTGAAGTCGATCCGAATGACCTCGGCGCCCGATTGCATCGAGCTCGTGACCGATTCGATGGCATTCTGCGCATGAGCGGCGGCCGCCGCGCTCAACGCGAGGACAGCCGCACCGGCAACGCGCAGCCAGCGTGCGAACATTGATTTTTGTTGATTCATTTCGTCCTCTCTTGCAACTGCAGAGTCGCCACGCGTTCAATCCATTCACCGGCGGCGTCCTGCACGATTTCACGCAAGGCGAGTTCGGTTTCACTGATACGGGTAATGCGCCCGTAGTTGAGTCCCAGATAGTTGCCCATCCGAACCTGATAGAGCAGCTTGTCGACACTGATCAGCGCGACCGGCTGTCCGTTTCGGTTCAGGCTGCCCACCATCGCCATCGAATCGAGCGGGAAGGCCTCCAGGGCCTCTTTGCGACGCGTGAGTTCCGGTGCAATCAGACCAGAGGTGCTGGGCTGGCTCGAGTCACGGCGCAGTGCCTGCGTCAACTTCTGCATGTTGAAAGGCTCGATGACCGCGCCTTCCGTGTAAGCCTGGGGCGTGAATTTCTTCGGCTCGGTGATGGGCGGCACCGTCGGGCGAACCTGCGCCCGCTCGTTGTCCATCCAGCGCTGAAGATCCTCCTGCTCGGAGCCGAAGCAGCCGCTCAGGCTGACCGCGGCCACGCCAAGCCAGAGAAAACGGAGCGATCTCATTTCTTCTTTGCCTCCGCGGCAGCTCGTTTCTGCATGGCTTGCTCTTCCTCATCCAGATAACGATAGGTCCGGGCCGTCGCGTCCATGACCAGGCCTCCATCCTTCTGCGGCGTGACGGACAGGTTGTTCAAGGTCACGATGCGGGAAAGGTTTGCAACGTCAGCGGCAAAGGCGCCCATGTCGTGATAGCGACCCGTCACGCGCACGGCGATTGGCAGTTCGGCGTAGTAATCCTTGACCGAAATCTGGCCTGGGCGGAACAACTCGAACTGCAGGCTGCGCCCGAGGCCCGCCTGGTTGATGTCCGAAAGCAGGGCATCCATTTCCGCCTTGCTCGGCAGCTGCTTTTCGAGGAGCGTGACGTATTGCTGGACCTGCTCGCGCTGCTTCTTCAGCAACTCGAGATTGGCGGCCTGCGCGACCTTCTTCTGGTAGTCCGCCCTGAGCGTGACTTCCTTGGCGCGCTCGGCTTCGAGTTCGTCGTTCGAATTGGTGAGCCACACGAACCACAAGGCCACCAGCACCATCGCCGCGACTGCGACGCATAAGGCGTATCGCGGAACTGCCGGCCAGACCGAGGGATCGTTCGGATTGAGGCCCTGGAACTGCTGACCGAAGCGCCGCATGGCGGTCGCGAGATCGATCTTCGGGGATGAGCGTTTTGTTGCCATGATGAACGCCTATCCTTTGGGTGCAGGCGCCGCAGCCTTGCCCGCTGGTGCGGCGGCTTTCTGTGCCTCGGTGGGTCGCTTGAGGCCGATGCGCATCGTGAAGTTCGCGACGCGACGCTGATCGCGCGGGCTCAGGCTGACATTGCCCGACGTGATTTCAATGAGTTCCGGCTTGACCAGCCACGGGCTGTTGTTGCCAAGATTGCGAAGCAGCTCGGACACGCGCTCGTTGGATTGGGCCATGCCTTGCAGCGTGACGGCCTGGTTGTCCTGCTTCATGCTTGTCAGGTAGACCCCGTCGGGCAACTGCCGAACGAGTTCATTGAGCAAATGGACGGGCATATTGCGGTCGCCCTGCAGGTCCTCGACGGCTTGTTGCCTGGCTCTCAAGGCGGCAATTTCGGCCTGCAGGGTCGAGATTTCCTTGATTTCCGCTTCTAGCTTGGTGATCGCGGACTGCAACAGGCCGTTCTTCGACTGCTGGCCGGAAATCTGGGCCTGGTACCAGAGAAATGCCAGTCCGGCGATGACACCACCCAGTACTGCGGACAGTCCCAGCGTGGCGTAGAAGGACTCGCGCCGGCGCTTGCGCGCAGCCTCCCGGTGCGGGAGCAGGTTGATCAAGATCACTGCAGAAACCTCCGCATCGCGAGGCCGCACGATGTCAGATAGGACGGCGCTTCGCGTCGTACCTTCTTCTCACGGATTCCGCTGCCGATTTCCATTCCATCGAACGGATTCACGAGTGAGCAGGCAAAGGAAGTCTGGCGCGTGACTGCGCTCGTCAGGCCTGGCAGTGCTGCCGAGCCCCCTGCCAGCAAAACGTAGTCGACGCGATTGTGCGGCGTACTGGTAAAGAAGAACTGAAGCGCCCTCGCGATTTCCTGCGCGATGCTCGCCACGAAAGGCTTGAGGACACCCGATCCATAGTCGTCAGGCAATTCCCCGCTCCGCTTCTTGGCTTCGGCCTCCTCAGCAGAGAAACCATATTGCCGAACGATGAGCTGCGTGAGCTGAGCACCGCCGAAAGCCTGGTCACGGTCGTAGAGCACTTCCTGGTTCCGCAGAACCTGCATGCTGGTCGTGAAGGCACCCACTTCGAACAGTGCAACCACCGCATCGCGGCCCTGGCCTGGAAGCTGCTCGATCAAGCGGGCCGTCGCAAGGCGCGAAGCGTAGGACTCCACATCCAGAATCACAGCCTTCAGACCGGACGCCTCGGCCAAACCCTGGCGGTCCTGAACCTTTTCCTTGCGGGATGCTGCAATCAGCACTTCGACGTCGCCTGCCGAATTGGCGCTTTGGCCGATGACGCAGAAATCGAGGCTGACTTCGTCGAGCGAAAAGGGGATGTATTGATTGGCTTCGGACTCGACCTGAATTTCGAGTTCCTGCTCGCTCATGCCACCCGGCAGGACAATCTTCTTGGTAATGACGGCGGATGGCGGCAAGGCCAGTGCGACGTTCTTGGTCCGTGTGCCACTCTTGCGGACGACGCGGCGGACGGCTTCGGCGACTTCGTCGAACTTTTCCACGTTGCCGTCCGTGATCCAACCGCGCTCGAGCGGCTCGATCGCACATCGCTCGAGTACCAACTTGCCGCTCGCGTCACGGCCGAGTTCGACCAGCTTGACGCTGGACGAACTGACGTCTAACCCGAGCAGTGGCGCGGGCTGACGGCGAAACAACGATCCCAGAGCAGTCAAGTTAGATCCCATCCGTTTGTAACGATTGGAAAAAATTGCGAGTGGTTGCATGCTAGCAGCAAGGGACAACGCCAACCAAGCGGCGAATCCCCAGTGCAGCGTCAATCGTTGTCAAAAGTCGACGTAACGGTTCCGATCTGCAACTTACGTCACAAATAAGAGTACTTGGGTCCTAACTGCTACGGACGGACCGTCTTGGAGAGCCACGTTTTTATAATGCTCGCTGACTTCAACAGCCTCAATGCCCGAAACAACTCGACCCAAAGGGCCATCCAAGGCCCCCTCTTCCAAGCCCAAACGCTCAACCTGGTTGACCTGGCTGATGCGCATCGTATTGTGGGCTCTGGGGATCGCCGCGGCGGGCGCTGTTGCCGTGATCTGTGTGATCGCCGTTGCCCTGGCGGTCGCCTATCCGAACTTGCCCGACATATCCGAACTTTCGGATTACCGCCCTAAGTTGCCACTGCGTGTTTTTTCCTCCGAAGGCATCTTGATCGGTGAATTCGGCGAAGAGCGCCGCAATCTGACGCCCATCTCGACCATCCCGAAGGTGATGAAAGATGCCGTCCTGGCTGCCGAGGACACCCGCTTCTACGACCATGGTGGCGTCGACTACAAGGGCATGCTGCGCGCCGGCCTCGCGAACATGAATCGGGTCAAGAGCCAGGGGGCCTCGACCATCACGATGCAGGTGGCGCGGAATGTGTATCTAAGCTCCGAAAAAACACTGACCCGCAAGATCTATGAGGTTCTGCTGACCTTCAAGCTGGAGCATCTGCTCACCAAGGACCAGATCCTCGAGATCTATCTGAACCAGATTTACCTGGGCAATCGCGCTTACGGGTTTGCGGCGGCATCGGAGGCCTATTTCGGCAAGCCGTTGTCGGACATCACGATCGCGCAGGCGGCCATGCTGGCCGGATTGCCGAAGGCGCCCGGAGCCAACAACCCGGTCAACAACCCAGCACGCGCACGCGGGCGTCAGTTGTATGTGATCGACCGTATGCAGGAAGCCGGATTCATCACGGCCGACCAGGCGGCTGAAGCCAAGAAGGAAGAGCTGCACCTGCGGGACGCGGCGGACCCGACTCGCCTGCACGCCGAATACGTCGCCGAGACCGTGCGGCAGCTGATGTATGCGCAGTACGGCGACAGCACCTACACGCGCGGACTCAAGGTCTACACCACGCTTGTCGCTGCCGATCAGGCCGCGGCGTACCGGGCCCTGCGCAAGGGCATCATGGACTACGAGCGCCGCCAGATCTATCGCGGCCCCGAGAAGTTCGTCGACCTGCCCAACAACCCGAAGGAACTCGACGAAGCAGTTGATGACGCGCTGGCCGACCATCCGGACAACGGCGATGTGATGTCGGCGGTGGTGTTGAAGGCCAACACCAAGGAGATCACTGCGGTGCGCGGCAATGGCGACACCCTGCAGATCGTCGGCGACGGCCTCAAGCCTGCCCAATCTGGGCTGTCGGACAAGGCACCGCCCAACATCAAGATTCGCCGCGGCGCGGTGATCCGGGTCGCCAAGACACCGAAGGGCGCATGGGAAATCACCCAGCTCCCCGAGGTGGAAGGCGCCTTCGTCGCCATGGATCCGCGCGACGGCGCCGTGAAAGCCATGATCGGCGGCTTCGACTTCGACAAGAACAAGTTCAACCACGTCACGCAGGCATGGCGCCAGCCGGGATCCAGCTTCAAGCCGTTCATCTATTCGGCCGCGCTCGAAAAGGGCTTCACCCCCGGCACGGTGATCAACGACGCGCCCCTGTTCTTCGACGCGGGGACGACCGGTGGCCAGCCCTGGGAGCCGAAGAACTACGACGGCAATTTCGAGGGACCGATGTCCATGCGCCGCGCGCTGATGAAATCGAAGAACATGATTTCGATCCGGATCCTGCAGTCGATCGGCACGCGCTACGCACAGGACTGGATTACCAATTTCGGCTTCGAACGTGAAAAGCATCCGGCCTACCTGCCGATGGCACTGGGCGCAGGTTCCGTCACGCCGATGCAGATGGCGACCGCGTATTCGGTGTTCGCCAATGGCGGCTACCGCGTCAATCCTTACCTCGTAACTCGCGTGACCGACCACAAGGACAAGGTCCTGGTCGACAAGCAGCCGCCACTGCTCAACGAAACCCTGCGTGCGATCCCGCAACGCAACGCGTACATCATGGACAGCTTGCTGCAATCCGTGGCGAGCGGCGGCACCGCGGCCAAGGCACAGGCCACGCTCAAGCGCACCGACATCTACGGCAAGACCGGCACCACCAACGATTCGCTGGACGCCTGGTTCGCCGGATTCCAGCCGACCATGACGGCCGTGGCATGGATGGGCTACGACACGCCGCGCAAGCTCGGCGATCGCGAAACGGGCGGCGGCCTGAGCCTGCCGATCTGGATCACCTACATGGAGACGGCCATCAAGGGCGTTCCCGTGGCCGAGGTTCCCGCGCCTTCCGGCGTGGTCAACGTCGGCGGCGAGTGGTACTACGACGACTATGCACCGGGCCGCGGCGTCGCGGCGCTGGGCGTAGAGACCGGGCCGACGCCGCCGGCTGAGGCGATCTCGGGCGCCCCCATCGGCGCTGCGCCCGCGCCGGAAGAGCGCAACCGCATCCTCGATCTCTTCCGCAATTGATCGGTCAGGCAGCCGCGAACTCGAGCGCCTGGCCGGCTTGCAGCGTCGCTTCGCGCGACAGATTGCCGAAGAATTCCTCGTTCGTCTTGGTGTCGACCCAGGCACGGCCGTCGTGGCGGTAGTGATAACCGCCAGAACGAGCCGCCAGCCAGATTTCCTGCAACGGTTTTTGGAGATTGACGATCAACTGGCTGCCGTTGCCGAAGGTGATCGTGATCATGCCGCCCACACGCTGGTTGTCGATATCGACGTCGGTCTCGTCGTTGATGCGATCGCAGCTTC
This sequence comes from Variovorax sp. J22R115, assembly GCF_030317005.1. Lineage (NCBI taxonomy): Bacteria > Pseudomonadati > Pseudomonadota > Betaproteobacteria > Burkholderiales > Comamonadaceae > Variovorax > Variovorax sp. J22R115. The sequence goes on from NZ_JASZYM010000013.1 coordinate 181,648, forward strand.
GCTCGATCGCCGCAAGCGCTGCTTCCGCGCGGTCCATGTACTCGGGGTCGGTCATTACAATTTCGCCATGTTGAATGTTCGCCAAATTCTAGTGAGCGCCGTAGGCCTCGCGCTCGTTGGGGTCGGCCTGACCGCCTGCGGCCAGAGAGGTGCGCTTTACCTCCCGACGGAAGCTGCCGCAAAAAACCGCGCGACGCTGCCGGAATTGCTGCTGCCAGGCTCATCTTCCGCACCGGACGCGGCGGCCAAGCCCGCAGAGGCCCCCGCGCCAGCCAGCGGCGCCCCGGCCAAGAAGGGGAATGTGGAATGAACACTCCCGCGCACCTCCCAGGCCACCCGCACGTCGCACGCAAGGACGGCGTCCTGCATGTCGAAGGCCAGGCGCTCTCCGCACTCGCTCGCGAGCACGGCACTCCCCTCTTCGTTTACTCCAGGCAATGGATGCTCGATGCCCTGGCCGCCTACCAGCGCGGGTTCGAGGGTCGCGACGCCATGGTTTGCTATGCGATCAAGGCGAACTCGTCGCTCGGTGTCCTGCGCGTCTTCGCCGAAGCCGGCTGCGGCTTCGACATCGTCTCCGGCGGTGAACTCGCGCGCGTGCTGGCAGCGGGCGCGAACCCGGCCATGGTGATCTTCTCCGGCGTCGGCAAGACGCGCGGCGAGATGCGCCAGGCCCTTGCAGCGGGCATCGGATGCTTCAACGTGGAAAGCGAAGCCGAAATCGACGTGCTCAACGAAGTTGCGCTCCAGGAAGGCCGCATCGCGTCGATCAGCGTGCGCATCAATCCCAACGTCGATCCTAAGACGCATCCCTACATCTCGACCGGCCTGAAGGGCAACAAGTTCGGCATTGCCCATGACCGCGCGGTCGCGATCTATCAGCACGCCGCGTCGCTGAAGGGCTTGAAGGTGGTCGGCATCGACTGCCACATCGGCTCGCAGATCACCGACGCCTCGCCCTATCTGGAGGCGCTGGAGCGCGTGCTCGACCTCGTCGAAGCCATCGAGAAGACGGGCATTGCGCTGCACCACCTGGACTTCGGGGGCGGACTCGGCATCGACTACAACGGCGACACGCCGCCCGCTGCCGATGCGCTCTGGCACCAGCTTCTTGCCCGCCTCGACGCGCGAGGCTTCGGCCAGCGCCGGTTGATCGTCGAACCCGGACGTTCGCTGGTCGGCAACGCGGGTGTGTGCGTGACCGAGGTGCTCTACACGAAGCCTGGCGAAGACAAGAACTTCTGCATCGTCGATGCGGGGATGAACGACCTGCCTCGACCGGCGATGTACCAGGCCTTTCACCAGATTGTCCCGGTGGCAGCGGAACGCGCCGACGCCCATGTCGTCACCTACGATGTCGTGGGCCCCGTTTGCGAAAGCGGTGACTGGATCGGCCGCGACCGCGCATTGAAGGTGCAATCGGGCGACCTCCTCGCGGTGCTTTCCGCAGGCGCCTATTGCATGGCGATGGCCAGCAACTACAACACTCGCGGGCGTGCGCCCGAAGTGTTGGTCAGCGGCGGACGCGCCACCCTGATTCGTCGCCGCGAGACCATCGACGACCAGTTGCTCAGCGAGCGGCTGGCCGACTGAGCGCGCCACTGGGTCGCGGCTTCTTGCTGGCGTAGTTCCATACACGCCACCCGAGGAGCACTGCGATGATCGTGGCGTAAACAAACACTTCGGAGAAGTTGTTCTTGCCGGCGCGCATCCAGAAGAAGTGCAACAGGCCGAGCCCGGCGATGACATACACCAGCTTGTGGAGCGTCTGCCACCGCTTGGCCCCCAACGCCTTGATGGCCCGGTTGAACGAGGTCGCGGCCAGCGGCGTAAGCAGCACAAAGGCAGAGAACCCCACCAGGATGAATGGTCGCTTGGCGATGTCCTTCGCGATCTCGGGTACGTCGAAACCCATGTCGAACCAGCTGTAGCTCAGCAGGTGCACGACGACATAGAAGTATGCGAACAAGCCCAGCATCCGCCGGAAGCGCGCCAGCGAATTCAACTTGGTGATCACCCGCAGCGGCGTGACAGTCAGCACGATGCAGATGAATCGAAGCGTCCAGTCGCCCATCGAGCGGATCAGGTGCTCCGCCGGATTGGCGCCCAGCCCGTTGGTGAGTGCACCGTAGAACAGCCACGCGAAGGGCAGCAGGCACAGCACGAACACCAGCGGCTTGGCCGCCGGATGCATCAGGAGCTTGTTCACGACAGGCCCGGCTCAGTAGAACTTCTTCAGGTCCATGCCCGCGTAGAGCTGGCCGACCTGCGCTTCGTAGCCGTTGAACATCTGCGTCTTGGTTCGCTTGGCGAACAGCCCGCCGCCATCGCCGATGCGGCGCTCGGTCGCCTGGCTCCAGCGCGGATGGTCCACGTTCGGGTTCACGTTGGAATAGAAGCCGTATTCCTGTGCCGCGGCCTTGTTCCAGGCGGTGCCGGGTTCCTTTTCAACGAAGCGGATCTTGACGATCGACTTGCCACTCTTGAAGCCGTACTTCCATGGCACCACGATGCGTACCGGCGCGCCGTTCTGGTTGGGCAGCACCTCGCCATACATGCCGAAGGTCAGCAGCGTGAGCGGATGCATCGCCTCGTCCATGCGCAGCCCCTCGGCATAGGGCCAGTCGAGGATGCGCGAACCGACGAAGGGCATGGTCTTGGGATCCGCGAGGGTGATGAACTCGACGTACTTGGCATTGCCCTGCGGCTCGACCTTCTTGATGAGCTCGGCCAGCGAATAGCCTACCCACGGAATGACCATTGACCAGCCTTCGACGCAGCGCAGCCGGTAGATGCGTTCTTCCTGTGCGCTGAGCTTGATCAGATCCTCGATGCCGTATTTGCCGGGCTTCTTGACGAGGCCTTCGACCTCGACGGTCCACGGCTTCGTCTTGAGCGTGCCGGCGTTCTTGACCGGGTCGCCCTTGTCGGTACCGAACTCGTAGTAGTTGTTGTAGCTGGTCACGTCCTTGTAGTCGCTGACCTTTTCCATGGTCTGTGCGCCAAGGACAGTCGACTTCACGCCCGGCAATGGCGCCAGCTTGCCCGGCGCCGCAACTTGCGCCAGTGCGTCGCGGGCCGCCCATGACGCCATGGCCGCACCGGCCGCGCCGCCGGCCAGCCACTTGAGCATGTCGCGCCGGCCTTCGTAGACGCCCCGCGGAGTGATCTCGCTCGAATGCGGGTGGATGAAGCCGTTGTCACGGGATTGAATCAACATGGTTGCCTTTCGCCACAATTGCTGTGCCCAGATGAGTTCGTTGCCAACGATGATCCGGTTACGCGAAGAACGCGCCTTTGGTTCACTGCATCCGGAAAATTCCGCGCGCCGACGCCTACAAGGTGCCGTAGCTGTGCAAGCCACTCAGGAACATGTTGACGCCGAGAAAGGCAAAGGTCGTCACCGCCAGCCCGCCCAGGGCCCACCACGCCGCCACGGTGCCGCGCAGCCCCTTCACCAGCCGCATGTGCAGCCAGGCCGCATAGTTGAGCCAGACAATCAGCGCCCAAGTCTCCTTGGGATCCCAGCTCCAGTAGCCACCCCATGCATCGGCCGCCCACAGGGCGCCAAGGACGGTGGCAATCGTGAAGAACGCGAAGCCGACCGTGATGGACTTGTACATCACGTCATCCAGCACTTCATTGGCCGGCAGGCGTGCTGCAATGCGCTTGCGGCCCAGCAGAATGCCTGCGGCGATCAGCGCCGATATTGCCGCGTAGCCCACCCAGTAGCTTCCGCCGGCCTCCTGCACCCGCTGGCGGAACGCCACCGGCACGAAACACAGCGCCACGCCCAGCAGCCAGATCGGCGTGAGCTTGTACCAGCGCGTCTCACTCGCCTGCTCCTTGATGAGATAGGCGAACGCGACCATCGCCGCCAACGAAAAAGTGCCGTAGCCGATGAAATTGGCCGGCACGTGCAGCTTCATCCACCAGCTCTGCAGCGCCGGCACCAGCGGCTGGATTTCGTGGGCTTCGCGCACCAGCGTGTACCAGAGCAGGAAACCGACCGCCGCGCTCACCACCAGCATCACGAACGCACCCAGCGCACGCGTACCGTAGCGAGATTCGAAATACAGATAGAAGGCCGCGGTCAGCCAGCAGAAAAGGACGAACACCTCGTAGAGGTTGCTGACCGGAATGTGGCCGATGTCCGGGCCGAGCTGATGGCTTTCGTACCAACGCACCATCGTGCCGATCAGCGCCATGGTGACGGCAGCCCACGCGAGGCGCGAGCCGATCAGGTCCATCGTATCGCCCTGCTTGCCGCCGAAGAAGCCGATCCAGTAGAACAGGGTGCTCATGAAGAAGAGCACGCTCATCCAGAGGATTGCGGACTGGCTCGACAGGAAGTACTTGAGCCAGAACACCGAGTCGGCGCGCGCCAGGTCGCCCTGATAGGAAAAGATGGCCAGCAGCGCCGCGCCGGCGACCACGATCGCCAGCACGCGCAGCGGCCGCCAGAACCAACCCAGCCAGATCGCCGCTGGAATGGCGGCCACGAGGATGGTCTTCTCGTAGTAGTCCATTGACCCGGCGTAGCGCGAGAACGCAAAAAATCCGCCCGCCGCCACCAGGACCGCGAAGATCCAGTCGAAGGCGTTGCGGCGCGAAAACCAGCTGTCGTTGAGCGTGAGGGTGGTGGTAGTCATGACGCCGTGTCTTTCCTGATGGCGAGCAGCTTTTCTTTCAGGTGCTCGAATTCACGATCGCTGTCCATGGTCTTGCGATTGACCGAAAAGGCCATGGTGGCCGCCGTGCCGCGCGGGTGGGCATCGTCCTTCGCCAGCCAGACCCACAGCCTGCGCTCGCGCACATACAGCATCGCAAAAATGCCGATGATCAGCAACAGGCACCCTAGGTAAACGATGTTCTTGCCAGGGGCTCGGGCGACCTGGAACACGCTGGCCTGCACCTGCTTGAAGTCCGTCATCATCAACGCCACCGGGGCAGGATAGAAATGGGCATCGCTGATGGCCAGCACTGCCTGGGTGAGGAAGGTCTGCGTCTTTTCGTCAGACGGCATCGCCGCGAGACCGGCCTTCTCGCGGCTCACGTTGAGCACCTCGAACAGCACGTCGTTGAGGATGCGCACCAGCACCGCCCCGGCGCGCTCCCGCTCGCCCTCGGGAATGTTGGCTTCCATGAATTCGGCGATGGCCTGCCAGCCGCCGGTGCTCACGGCATCGGTCTTGGCGCGCTCGGCGCCAGCGAACAGCGCCAGCGCGCGCGCGGCAGAGGAGCGAAGCTGGTTGGCGAGTTCAGGACGCTTCGGATCGGTCGCTCGCACGATGTAGCGGTCGATGGCCCGCGCACGTGCGTCGTCATCCGCCAGCGTCGCACGCATGCGCACGAAGGTCTCCATCGACCCCTGTTCGTCGGCCGGCACGCGCAGGTAGCGGAACGGCTCCTCTGGCCGTTCGCGCATGCCGAGCAGGAAGACTGGCTGTCCGTCGCCAGTGTCGACCGGAACCATGTAGTTTTGATACTCACGCGCCTGTCCGGCAGCATCGCGCAGCTTGTAGCCGACGCTAGGCCCGATGTTGCGCAGCACCTTCGGTTTGTTGGTCTTGTTCGCCGCACCCAGGCGCGATTCAAGACTGTTGTGCAAATCGACCTTACGCACGTCGGCGCCGCTCGTCATCGCGCCGCCGGCGCTCTCACCGAAGTTCTCGACGTTGATCACGCGCAGCGCGGTGTACTCCAGCGTAAGCCGGTCGGTGCCATTGGTGATTTCGGAGCTGCCACCGATCGTGCCTTCGACCTCGAAGGGCTTGGCCGCGGCAGCCATCGGCACGGCCTTCAGCTTCACGCTCGAGCCGCCGTCGTCGAAGCTCGACTGGTAGATCTCGATGCCCTTGTAGCTCGCCGGGTGATTCACCTCGATGCGCGCCGGGATCTGCTTGCCCGTTTCGCGATCGTGAAGCACCACCTCGCTCGCGAACAGCTTGGGCATGCCGGTGGAGTAGTAGTCGACGATGAATTTCTTCAGTTCGATGGAGAAAGGCAGATCCTGCAGCAGCACCCCATCCGACTGGTTGAGGATGGCGACGCTCGACTGCGCGCCCTCGGGCACCAGGATGTTGCCGCGGAAGGTCGGGTTGCGCGGCGAAAGGCGATGCTGGGGCGGCACATCGGCAATGAGGCCGCCGCCGGTGTAGACGCTCTTGCCGTTGAACCAGGTCTGCGCCCGCACGATCAAATCGCCGTCAAGCAGGCCTCCGATGCACACCAGCACGATCGCGCTGTGCGCGGCGATGTAGCCGAGCTTGTGCGCCCCGCCTGCGCGCGCCGCCACCATCCAGCCGTCGCCATCGCGGTGTTGGAGCTTGACCTTCCAGCCGCCGGTGGCCAGCAACTGGCCGATGCGATTGGCGGCCGTGTCCGGCGTCTCGTCGAGCACCGTCTCGGCCCGCTGGCCGAAGGCCCTGAGGCTCTGGACCCTGATGCCTTCCTTGTAGGTCTTCAGGTCCGACAGGATGCGCGGCGTGTTGCGGGCGATGCACAGCGACGTGCTGATCACGAGGAACGCAAGGATCAGCAGGAACCACCAGGCGCTGTAGATCGAATCGAGCTTCGCCGCGCGGAACACTTCGGCCCAGAAAGGCCCGAACTGGTTGATGTAGTTGTTGATGGGCTCGTGCTGCTTGAGCACGGTGCCGATGATCGATGCGATGCAGATGATCGTCAGCAACGCGATCGCGAAGCGCATCGACGACAACAGCTCCACCGCCGCGCGGACCACTTGGGGACCGCGACGGACTCGAAGGCCGTGGGTGGAAACTGACATGAGGAGCGAACCGTGGGAAGCAAAAAAGGCGGGCCATCCTTACTGGATCGGCCCGCCTTGTTTGGGGTTTGTTATCGGCGGTTAGTTCACGCTGAACCGCTGCAAATCAGCGCAGGCCGGCAATGTAGTCGGCCACAGCCTTGATTTCGCGGTCATTGAGCTTGGCGGCCACACCGTTCATCGGCGCCGAATTCAGGCGGATGTTGTCGCGGAACTGGACGAGTTGCGCCACCGTGTAATCGGCATGCTGACCGCCGAGGCGCGGGTATTGGGCCGGAATGCCGGCGCCGTCTGGACTGTGGCAGCCTGCGCAGGCCGGAATCTGGCGATCCGCAACGCCGCCGCGGAAGATGCGTTCACCCAGCGCGACCAGGTCTTTTTCCTTCGAATAACCGGTCTTGATCTTCTTGGAGCCTACGAACCACGCAATGTTGCGCATGTCTTCGTCCGACAGGGCCGCCGCCATCGGCTTCATGATCGCGCTCTTGCGCTTGCCGGACTTGAAGTCCTGAAGCTGCTTGAGGATGTATTCGGGATGCTGCTGCGCCAGCTTGGGATTTGCCGCAATGGCCGAATTGCCGTCGGCGTTGTGGCACGAGGCGCAGCTTTGGCTGTTGGCCGGCGTGGCATTGAAGATGGTCTCGCCCTTGGCCGGATCGGGTTTGGCCGCCTTGGGGGGCGCCTCGGCTGCCGGCTTGGCGGCATGCTCGTCGGCGGCGAAGCTGGCACTGGCGGCGACGCCCAACAGGGCTGCAAGCAGAAAATTGGCAAACAACTTCATATCGGGGGCTTAGATTTAGGGCGCAAAACCCGGCGATTCTACAATGGCGCCCCGTTCCGAAAGCTCATTGATGACCACCCCGCCGCGCAAGCCGGCCGCACCCTACTCCCGCACGGCTCCGGCCGTGGACGCCGCGGCCGCCGAACGCGCCCGCGTCGCCCGGGGCTGGCTGCACACCGCCCACTTCCTCACCAGCGCGCCCCAGTTGGAGCATTTGCCGCCTTTCGACCTGCCCGAGATCGCCTTCGTCGGCCGCTCAAACGCCGGTAAATCGACGGCGATCAACACGCTCACGCAACAGACGCGCCTGGCCTTCGCATCGAAGACGCCCGGCCGGACGCAGCACATCAACCTGTTTGGCGTCGGCAAGCAGAAGGTCGACGACGCGCTGCTGGCCGACCTTCCGGGCTACGGCTACGCGGCCGTGCCCCGTGAAGCCAAGCTGCGCTGGCAGCGCGTGATGGGCAACTACCTGATGACGCGCGAGAGCCTACGTGGCGTCGTGCTGATGTGTGATCCGCGCCACGGCCTCACCGAACTGGACGAGATCCTGCTGGATGTCATTCGCCCCAGGGTCGAGCAAGGGCTCAAGTTCCTGGTGCTGCTGACCAAGGCGGACAAGCTCACGCGTTCGGACGGCGCCAAGGCACTGTCGATTGCGCGACTGCAGGCCGGCGGCGGCGAGGTCAAACTGTTCTCGGCGCTGAAACAGCAGGGCGTGGACGAAGCGGCCGAATTGCTCTGGCGCTGGGTACACCCGGAGGGCGAGCAGCCCGCGGAGCCGCCAGCACAGGTCGACGAACAGGGCTGAGGGATCGGTAACGGCGGCTCCCCTCTCTGGCTGAATCCGAGACATCCAACCAAGAGCAAGAAGGAGACAACCCGTGATCGAGACTTTCGCCCGCAAGCTGCCCAACGGCACCACCCTCAGTTGCCGCGCGACCGGCACGCCGGGACGCCCGCTGATGGTGTTCCTGCACGGCTTTCCCGAGGCCGCCTTCATCTGGGACGCACTGCTCGATTACTTCGCGCAACCCGAGCACGGCGGATTCCGCTGCATCGCGCCCAACCTGCGCGGCTTCGAGAAATCGAGTTCGCCCACCGAGGTGTCCGCCTACCGCGCCCATCTGCTGGTGCAGGACGTCGCCGAACTCGCCGCGAGCGAAAACCCTGAAGGAAAGATCGAGGTCCTGGTCGCGCATGACTGGGGCGGCGCCTTCGGCTGGGGCTACGCCAACCAGCACGGCGAAAAGCTCGGCAGGCTGGTGATCATCAATTCGCCGCATCCGGGTACTTTCACGCGCGAATTGCTGAACAACCCGGCGCAGCAGGCCGCGAGCGCTTACATGAACTTTCTGGCCCGGCCCGATGCCGAAGCCCTGCTCTCGGCCGACGACTATCGACGCATGTGGCCCTTCTTCACGCTGATGAAGGCAGGTCCGGACGGCTTCGGCTGGCTCACCGAGGATGTGAAGAACCAGTACCGCGAGGTCTGGAACGCCGGCCTCACGGGCGCCTGCAACCTCTATCGCGTCACGCCGATGAAGCCGGCCGTGCCCGGCCAGCCGGCACCCCAGATCCCCACGCTGCCGCGCGAACGGCTCACGGTCGCCGCGCCGACCTTCGTGCTGTGGGCGCTCGACGATTCGGCCCTGTTGCCGGGCTTGCTCGAAGGGCTGGAAGACTACGTGCCGAAACTCGATCTCAAGAAGGTGCCGGGCGCGACGCACTGGCTGATCCATGAGCAGCCCCAGTTCGTCGCCAGCGAGATCGAAGCTTTCATACGGCGAGCCCAATAGGAGATCCGGCCGCCGCCGGGCCGCCCCAAGGCGGCCGGGCCTCCCCCTCGGGGGGTGGCGAATTGCACGCAGCGAAGCGAAGTGAAAAGCCGGGGGGCCCTAGTAGATCGAAGGGTCGCCCTCGGGGCGCGTCTTGAAGCGGCGATGCACCCAGTAGTACTGCGAGGGCATGGTGTCGATGTAGCCCTCCAGGCGCCGGTTCATCAGGGCGGTGTCGGCCATCACGTCATCGGTAGGGAAGTTCTTCCAGGCCTCGAGCACTTCGATCTCGTAGCCATCCGTGGTGAGCTTCGAGACGATCGGCACCACCTTGGCCCGGCCCAGCCGCGCGAAGCGCGACAGCGACGGCACGGTGGCTGCCTGTACGCCGTAGAAGGGCACGAACACGGTTTGATCGCGCCCGAAATCCATGTCGGGCAGCAGGTACAGCAACCCGCCCTTGCGCAGCCCCGCAATGATCGGCTTGATGCCATCGACACGGTTCAGGGTGATCACGTTGCCGAAGCGCTTGCGGCCTTCGCGGATCCACTCGTCCACCATCGGATCCCGCTGGGTGGTATAGATGGTGGTCGAAGGCCGGGCCGTGTGCATCGTCAGCGCCGTGGCTGCCGCATCCAAGCCGTAGAAATGTGGCGCGAAGAGGATCGTCGGTTCGTGACCGTGGGCAATCTCGTCGATTTCCTTGACCGCGCCATGCACCTTGAGCCGCCGCGCGACGACCTCTTCCGGCGCATGCCAGAGCCAGCTGCGGTCGAGCCATGACTGGGCCACATAGACGAAGGTCTCGCGCGCCATGCGGCGGCGTTCGGCGGGCGACTTGTCCGGAAAACACACGGCCAGGTTCGCATCCACCACCCGCCGACGAGGAACGGCAGCCACGTGCAGCACCGGTCCGAGCAGCGCGCCGAATCTTCGCACCAGCGGCAACGGCACGTGCGCCAGCGTTCGCATGAAGGCGATGCCGAGTCTCGAAGTGAGGCTCACGAAGCCACCTCGGCCGCTTCGGCGCGCGGCTGCTTGTAGCGCGCGTAGTCCCAGACGTACTGGCCCGGCAAACGGCGAATCAGCCTGGCAATCCCTTCGTTCATGGCCGTCGCGGCGGCCTCGGGCGTGGCCTTGGGGTCGCTCATCGCGGTGCCGTCGAAGGGCTCGAACCGGATCGCGTAGCCGGCCCCACGCGGCAGTCGCTCGCAGACGCCGAGGAACACCCGGGCACCGGTCTGTTGCGCGAGGCGGGGCAACAGCGTCATCGTGTAGGCCGGACGACCGAAGAACGGCGCCCAGACCCCCTGCCCCAGCGGTGGCACCTGATCCGGCAACAGGCCGGTGTAGCCGCCGTTGCGAAGCGTACGGATCAGGCCGCGCACGCCAGCCAAGGTGGTGGGCAAGGTCTGCAGGCCGGGGCGGTCCCGGGAGCCTGCGATCAGGTCCGCCATGAATTTCTTGCGGGCTGGCCTGAACAGCGCGGTGATCGGGCCGTAGGCCTCGAAGAAACGCTCGCCGACAGCCTGACCCAAGGTTTCCCAACTGCCGAGATGCGGCGAAACGAGGATCACGCCCTTGCGCGCGGCCAGCGCGGCCTCGAACGCCTCGACGCCGTCCCAGCGGACGATCTTCGGCAGCAGGCTTTCGCCCTTCGGACGTGCCCAGACCCAGGGGAGCTCGCCCACCATGGCGCCGGCGGCGGTGATCGCGGGCCGGTATTGCGCCGGCGTGAATCCGGCAGCTTCGGCGTTTTCCCGAAAGCGCCGGCGGTAGTCCGGCGCCATCCACCAAACCAGCCAGCCAAGGCATCCGCCGACCGCGTGCATCAGGGGCAGCGGCAATCGGGCAAGCCAACGGAAGAGAGAAAGCATCAAAACAGGGAGGGGTGAAATCAGGACGCGCGCGCAGCGTACAGCGCGGCTCGAATAGAATGCAAATTGTCGCTGAGTTATGGAACTACTTGCAGGGCGACGTTAAACATCACTGCTAAAGCGTTCGCCAAAGCTCCATCCGAGTTGGCAACGCGCCAATCGGACCTTCATGGAGTTTCATCAAATGGCGAACGACTTCCTCTTTACTTCCGAATCCGTTTCCGAAGGCCATCCCGACAAGGTGGCGGACCAGATCTCCGACGCGATCCTCGACGCGATCTTTGCCCAGGACCCGCGCTCCCGCGTCGCCGCCGAAACGCTGACCAACACCGGTCTGGTCGTGCTGGCCGGCGAGATCACCACCAACGCACACGTCGACTACATCCAGGTCGCGCGCGACACCATCAAGCGCATCGGCTACGACAACACCGATTACGGCATCGACTACAAGGGCTGCGCCGTCATGGTCTGCTATGACAAGCAGTCCAACGACATCGCCCAGGGCGTGGACCACGCGAGCGACGACCACCTGAATACCGGGGCCGGCGACCAGGGCTTGATGTTCGGGTACGCATGCGACGAGACGCCCGAACTGATGCCCGCGCCGATCTACTACGCGCACCGCCTCGTCGAGCGCCAGGCCCAACTGCGCAAGGACGGCCGCCTGCCCTTCCTGCGTCCCGACGCCAAGAGCCAGGTGACGATGCGCTACGTCGACGGCAAGCCGCACAGCATCGACACCGTCGTGCTCTCCACGCAGCACCACCCCGATCAGAGCGAGACGCCAACCAAGATGAAGGCCTCGTTCAACGAAGCCATCATCGAAGAGATCATCAAGCCGGTGCTGCCCAAGGAGTGGCTCAAGGAAACGCGCTACCTGATCAACCCGACTGGCCGCTTCGTCATCGGCGGCCCGCAGGGCGACTGTGGTCTGACCGGCCGCAAGATCATCGTCGACACCTACGGCGGCGCCTGCCCGCACGGCGGTGGTGCCTTCTCGGGCAAGGACCCGAGCAAGGTCGACCGCTCGGCCGCGTACGCCGCTCGCTACGTGGCCAAGAACATCGTTGCCGCCGGCCTCGCGCGCCAGTGCCAGATCCAGGTCGCCTACGCGATCGGCGTGGCCAAGCCGATGAACGTCACGGTCTACACCGAAGGCACGGGCGTCATCTCCGACGAGAAGATCGCGGCACTGGTGCAGGAACATTTCGACCTGCGTCCCAAGGGCATCATCCAGATGCTCGACCTGCTGCGTCCGATCTACGGCAAGACCGCAGCCTACGGCCACTTCGGCCGCGAAGAGCCCGAGTTCACCTGGGAAAGCACCGCCAACGCCGCAGCCCTGCGCGCTGCGGCCGGTCTCTGAGACTCCGACCGCTGAATCAGGAAGGTATGCGCAGCAACTCGCAGACCTCCTCGTCGCCGGTCTGGCCGAAGTCCTCGTACCACAGCCCGACGGCGCGAAAGTGCTCGGGCGTGGAAACGCAGACGACTTCGTCCGCGACCGCGCCCACGCTCTGCACAGCCTCGCGCGACGCCACAGGCACCGCCACCACGATGCGCTCGGGCTGGCCCATCCGGGCGGCCTTCACGGCCGCGCACATGGTGGCTCCGGTTGCAAGACCGTCGTCGATCAGCAGCAACACCTTTCCGGCCAGCGCGAGCGGCGCGCGCTCGCCGCGATAGAGGCGCTCGCGACGCACCAACTCCGCCTGCTCGCGCGCCACCACGGCCTCGACGGCCCGCTCCGACACCGGCCAGCCGCCGTCGATGTCGCCCATCACGCGCACGCCACCCGATGCGATCGCTCCCATCGCGAATTCTTCCTGGCCCGGAAAGCCGAGCTTGCGCACGACCAGCACGTCGAGCGGGGCCCCCAGAGACTGCGCCACTTCCCAGGCCACGGGCACGCCGCCGCGCGGCAACCCCAGCACCAGGACATCGGGGCGCCCGCGCCAGGCGCCGAGCGCATTCGCGAGTCGGCGACCCGCATCGCGTCGATCCTTGAATTCCATTTGCACTCCTTGCAGCCGGAATTCAGAAACGATACGCGCCTCCCATGCCGACCGTCCAGTTGCGCCCCGGCGCCGGCTCGAAGTAGCGGGCATTGCCCTCATTGACGATCACCGAGCCGACGTAGCGCTTGTCGAACAGGTTGTCGATGCGCGCAAAGGCGTTGAACTCCCAGCGCTGCCACTTCTTGAGGTAGCCCGCGAACAGCGCCACCACACCGTAGCCTGGCACGCTGACCGTGTTCCGATCGTTGGCCTCGATGCTCCCGAGCGCCCGCAACTCCGTGCCCCCGCGCCAGCCTTCCGGCGGCACCCAGCCGTAGGAGGCGAAGAGGGACTGCGGCGCAATCCCCGGAATGCGATTGCCCGCCGGAACGAAGGTGCCAGCGGTGCACGGGACGGCGCAGAAGGGATCGCTGTAGCGCGCGTCCAGCCAGGTGTAGGCCAGTTGCGTGCGCCAGTGGTTCTCCGTCTCGTGCTGCCAGGCCAGCTCGAAGCCATCGCGCTTCGTGCGCCCGGCGTTCTGGAAGGTGGCGCGGCCGCCCACGTTGGTCGCGGTCACGATCTCGTCGTCGGTGCGGGTCTGGAATACCGCCGCCGTGAGCAGGCCACCCGCCAGGCGCGCCTTGGCACCCACCTCCACGCTGTCGTTGGTCGCGGGCTGCAGCGCGAAGTTGAGCCCGCCCTGACCATCGGGGCGATACGAAAGCTCGTTGAGCGTCGGCGTCTCGAAGCCACGCCCCACCGAGGTGTAGAAAGCCAGGTCGCGCGTCGCCTGGTAACGCAGCGAGGCCACCGGCAGGGTCTCGGTGTACTCCGCGCTGCCGCTGTCGTTGCGGTTCGCGCCCACGATGTAGCGATCCGTCGAGTCGAAGTTGACCTTGCTGCGGCGCACGCCGGCTTCCAGCGTCCATTGATCCGCCAGACGCCAGGTGGCTTGCACATAGGGGTCGAGGTTGTCGACCGTGTTGGTCTCGTTGCGGCGCAGGCGGCCTTGCACGCCCAGGATCGGATTGGCCGCCGGGCCGATGAAGTTCTCGTAACCGGTCCGCTGCTCGCGAAGATCGTCGTAGACCAGGCCGGCGACCAGCTCGAAGGGTCGGCCGGCCAGCGTCATCTGCGAGATCCAGCGCAGGTCGACGCCGCCGTAGTCACGCGACAGGCCGATTACCCCGCCCGCGCTCAGCGGGTTCAGTTGCGCCGACGGCGGAATGGCCTGGTACTGCGTGGTCTTGCGCTGGCCGCCATAGACCATCAGGCGCAGCGCGTTGTTGGCATCGATGGGGCGCTCGTACAGCAGGCCAGCCTGCGTCTGATCCACGCTCTTGCGCGTGTTGAACTGGGTGGCGACCACTGCGCTGCGCGGGTCCAGCGCGTACTGCTCGGCCGTGAGGCCCAGCGGGTCCTGGGCGTTCAGGTGCACGCTGTTGAGGATCAGGGAGAGCCGGCTGCCATCGTCCAGGTTGAAGCCCATCTTGCCGTTGACGATGTTGCGCTCAGCCTCGCTGTGATCGCGATAGCCGTCGGTCTCGAAGTGGCTGCCGCTCAGCAGGTAATCGACCGCGCCGGAGGATCCGCTCACCTGGCTGCCGATACGCGTCGTGCCATAGCTGCCGGCGGCCAGCGAGAAGCCCAGCTTGGGCGGTCCTTCGCCGGTCTCCGTGAAGGACTGGAACACGCCGCCGGAGGAGTTGCCATAGAGCGCCGAGAAGGGGCCGCGCAGCACTTCGACGCGATCGAGCGAGCCGATGTCGATGTTGGACGTCTGTCCCTGGCCGTCGGGCAGCGTGGCGGGGATGCCGTCGACATAGAGGCGAATGCCGCGCACGCCGAAGGTGGAGCGCGCACCGAAGCCGCGGATGGAGATCTGAAGGTCCTGCGCGAGGTTCTGCCGGTTCTGGACCTGCAGGCCGGGGACGATGTTCAGCCCCTCGGAGAGCTGGGACCCCAGGCGCATGTCCCGGATCTCGGCGCCTTCGACTCGGCTGACCGAGCCGGCCACGTCGAACAGCGGCTCGGCCCCTCGCGGCGTGGTGACGGTGACTTCGCCAAGACTCGGCACGCTGCCCACATCCTGCGCATGGATGGAGGAAGAGGTGGCGACCAGCAGGCAGGCGACGGCGACAGGAGATTTCATGGCGGCGATTCTGCGTTGGGCCGCCGCCCGCCGCGCGGAGGGCAAGACCCTATGGCGCCCTGGTCCGAGACCGACCTACGGATGCCGCGGATGGCGGCGGCACCAGCCGAACCAGATACCCACTGCGACCGGGATGCCGAGCGTGACCCACGCCAGTGCATCGCCCAGCCCGCCATCGCTGAACAGCGCAGAGACGAGCCCTATGCAGGTGAGCAGGCCCAGCACGATCGGCCAGCCCCACAGACGCCAGAAGTGACCGTGATGCGGGTGCTTCATGTGCCCACCTTCGCGGTCGCCGTTGAAGCCGGCTGCGCCAGGGGCGCAGGCGAGCCGTGCGCATCCTCGCCCACCTTTGCCGAGGCCGGCACCGTGTGGCCGCGCTTGAGCCACAGATAGAGCCCGCTGCCCAGCACGATGATGGTGGCGATGTCGAGCAGCGCCCACAGGATCTGCATGGGCATGCCGCCGTAGTCGCCGAAATGCAGGGGCTGCGACACCAGCAGCGCCGTCAGATACCACGGCAGCCTCGGGCTGGCGGTGATCGTGCCGGTTTGGGCATCGACGAGAACCGGCTGCAAGAGCCGCGAGGTGAAGGGCTCGTTCCCGCGCAGGAAGAAGGTGTTGTGGTGCGGGCTGGAGAACGATGTACCCGGAAAGGCGATGAAGGACAGCTTCATGCCCGGTGCGCTCTTCAGAGCCACGTCCATCGACTGCTGTACGGAGCCACGCTCAGCCACCGGCACCGTCGGCTGTCCCTGATAGGGCTTCAGCAGCACGCTGAGTTGGTCGTGCTGCCAGTACTTGACGATGAGGTCGGCCCAGGTGTTGATCATTCCGGTCGCGCCCACCGTGAAGGCCCACGCCAAGGTCACGATGCCGAGCAGGTTGTGCAGGTCCAGCCACTTGAGGCGCGGCCGGCGTTCGCGCCTCACCGTGCCGAAATCCAGCTTGCGCATGAAGGGCGAATACAGAACCACGCCGGAGACGATCGCCACCAGCAGCAAAAAGCCCATGAAGCCGAGGAACAGCATGCCGGGAAGCCCCGCGAACAGGTCGACGTGCAGCTTGAACATCACGTACATGAAGCCTTCGTCGGTCTTCGGCTGCGCCAGCACCGCGCCGGTGCGCGCATCGACCGCGACCTGCTTGAAATCGTCCGTCGGCGCCGGCGTGGGCGTGAGCGTGACGAACCAGATGGCGTCGTCATCCTCCGGCTGCGAAACGAACTGCACCACGCGGTCCGGATGCAACGCCTTCGCCGTCTCGAGCACACGGTCCAGGTTCGCGCGCGGCGCGTCGGCGGGCATCTTGGGGGCTTCCACCTCCGTGCCGAGCAGATGCCCGATCTCGTGGTGGAAGATCAGCGGCAGCCCCGTGATGCACAGGAGCAGCATGAACGCGGTGCAGACCAGGCTGCTCCACTTGTGGACCCAAGCCCAGGTCTTGATTCGGCGGCTGTTCATCATGGAATTTTGCAGGAGCGTCAGAAGCGGTAAGTCGCGCTGGCCACCGCATTGCGGCGGGCACCCCACCAGCAGTCGCCGCGCGAAAGGCAGACAGAGTTGTAGGACTTGTCCGTCAGGTTGTTGATATTCAGCGCGAGTCGCCACTTGGCCGTTTCGTAGGCGATCATGAGATCGAGCAAGGTCACGGCCGGCGTCTCGGGAGCAACGCCGTCCTGGAACTTGCCCATCCAGCGCACACCGGCTCCGGCCGAGAAGCCAGGCATGCCACTGAGGATGAAGCGGTACTTGGTCCACACCGCCGCCTGATTGCGGGGCACCTGGGTCAACTGCGGGTCGACGTTGGTGTAATTGTAGAAGCCGAGCACGTCCCAGTCCTTGTCCAGCGTGGCCTTGACTTCGAGCTCGACGCCCGTGGTCTTGGTGCTGCCGGCTTGCACGTAGTCGATGCCGCCGTCGGGATTCAGGATCAGGCGGTTGTCCTCGCGCAGGTCGTAGACCGTGGCGGTCGCCTGGATGGGGCGGTCGGTCGGCAAATACTTGACGCCGACCTCCCACTGCTTGCCGCGTTGCGGCGTGAATCGTTCGTTGTTCGCGTTCAGGCCGGCGACCGGCGTGAACGACTCGCCGTAGCTCATGTACGGCGAGATTCCGTTGTCGGCCGCGTACATGAGGGAGAAGCGCTTGGTGGTGGCATCGCTCTTCTCGTCGTCGCTACCGACCAGGCCATTGGTGACTTCGTCGTGGCGCAATCCGGCCAGGACGATCCAGTTCTTCGCGAACTTCATCTGGTCCTGCACGTAGACGCCGTACTGGCGCTGCGTCGACTTTGGACTGTCGACCAGTTCGTAGGTCGGGAACGGCTGGCCGTACACCGGTGCGTAGGCGTCGATGAGCGGCTGGGTGCCGCCGAGGTAGATCGGATAGTCGAAGCCCGACCGCTTGTTCATGGAGTAGCGGGCAAAGTCCAGGCCGGTGAGCACCTGGTGGTCGACGGCGCCGGTCTGGAAGCGGCCTTGAACGTACTGATCGGCCTGCAACATGTTCACCTTGGTGATGCTCGAATCCCAGAAGCGCCCGAACAACCGCTTGTTGACCGGATCGCCGGCCCAGCCGCCCGGCACGGTGAACGAGTCACCGTAGAAACCGGTGTAGTCGACGTTGTTGTGGGTGTAGCGCAGGTTCTGGTTCACGGCCCATTGATCGTTGAACCGGTGCTCGAAAAGCCATCCCGCCGTCGAGCGCTCGGTGTCGTAGCGATCGTAGCCCGGCTCGCCGATGAATCGGCGGGTGGGCAGGATGCCGTTCGGATTGGGAAGCACCATGCCCTCCCAGGGGAAGAACTGCGATGTCGACCCCGTCTTGTCCTTCTGGTAGAGCGCCTGCAACGTCAGAGTGGTGGCTGCGTTCGGCCTCCACGTGAGGGAGGGGGCGATGAGCTGGCGATCGTCGCGGATGTAGTCCACTTGAGTGTCCGCATTGCGACCCACGGCAATCAGGCGATAGAGCCATTGACCATCCTCCGTCAACGGTCCGGTGAGGTCGGTCTGGAGCTGGGTGCGGTTCCAGCTTCCGAACTGCACTTCGACTTCGCGCTGTGTGTCGGCCAGCGGCCGCTTGCTCACCATGTTGATGATGCCCGCCGTGCTCCCCTGCCCGTACAGCATGGCCGAGGGGCCGCGCAGGACCTCGATGCGCTCGAGCGTGTAGGTTTCGGTGCGTGCGTTGCTGGTGTACCAGTCGAAGTTCTTGCGCAGCCCGTCAAGGTATTCGTCGGGGTTGCTGCCGCGTATCAGCACGCTGTCAGTGCGCGAATCGACGCCGTAGGCATCCGAGCGCACGCCGGCGGCGTAGGTCAACGCATCCTGGACGTTGGTCGCACCTTGGTCCGTCATCTGGTCGCGGGTCACGATGGTCACCGACTGCGGCGTTTCGGACAGAGGCGTGTCCGTCTTGGTTGCGGACATGGCGTTCCTGGCCCGGTAGCCGACGACCGGCGACGTAGCGGTCTCGACTTCAGCGTTCGCGTCGACCCGGACCTCAGGCAGGGTCGTCGTGCTTCCCGTCTGCGCCAATGTCTGTTGTTGGAGATAGATGGCGAGGCAGCCGGCAAGCATGGCGGCGGTCTGGCGCCGCCCGAAATTGATCCGCATTGGGTTGTTCTTTGATTGCAATTGATAACAATTCGCATTCTATTCATGAATGGAATGTGAACGCAATGTGAAGATGCCCATTCACCCGATGGCGACGCGCGCATTTCGCCGGCCGGCTACGATCCGCTGCCCGCAACCATCCAAGCTGCATGCCCAGACTTCCCGCGACGCCCGCGTCAAAGCTTCGTTGCCTGGCGCTCGCGTTCGTCTGCCTGGTTTCGGCGTGCGCCGGCCTGCCGTCGCGCACCGTCACGCCGTACAGCCCCGCCGTCACGGCCTCGCCGGCAACGGAACTGGGCAAGCTGACCGCCGCCTTCTACGAACAGCGCGACGGCGTCTCGGGTGCGCGGGTGATGCCCCAGGGCGCCCTCGCGCTCGATGCGCGAATCGCCCTGATCCGCCACGCCCAGGCCTCGCTCGACCTGCAGTACTACCTGCTCGGCAACGACCAGACCGGCAAGCTGATCCTGCGTGAGCTGCGCGATGCAGCGCGCCGCGGCGTGCGCGTGCGGCTGCTTCTCGACGATTTCTATACGGTCAAGCTCGATCCCATGCTGCTCGGACTGGCCGCCTACCCGAACGTGGAAATCCGCCTGTTCAACCCCTTCGTCACCGGCAGGGACCACACCGCGACCCGCTGGCTCAGCTTTGCAGGCGAATTCAGCCGGCTCAACCACCGGATGCACAACAAGCTCTTCGTCGCCGACGGGGCCGTGGCGATCGTGGGCGGGCGCAACCTGGCGGACGAGTACTTCCTGCGCAGCGCGGGCGCCAACTTCATCGATCTGGACATGCTCGCCGCCGGCCCCGTCGTGACCGAGCTCGAGACCATCTTCGACAACTACTGGAACAGCGAAGTCGTCTACCCGCTGCACGACATCGTCCCATCCAGCGAAACGCCCGAGGCGCTGAGGACAAGGTTCGACGCCCTCACCTCCGAAGCTCAGGCGCCGCGCCTCGAACCGCCGCCGGAGTCGGACATGTTCGGCGATCCGCCCGTCAGCACGGCGATCGCGCAAGGCAAGCTGGAGCTGATCCCGACGCACGCCAATGCCGTCGCGGACTCCCCCTCCAAGGCGCTGCGCGTGGAGGGCGACGACCTGCCCCAGCATCGCCCGCCGACCGTGGCCGAGCGCATGCGCGCCCTGTTCGACCTCGCGAAGTCCGACATCAATATCATCACGCCGTACTTCATTCCGGGCGACGCGGGCATGGACCACATTGCGCGGCTGCGCGCGCGCGGCATCCGGATCACGGTCGCCACCAATTCGCTGGCTGACACGGACGAGCCGCTCGTCAACATCAACTACAACAGTTTTCGCGTCGAAATGCTCCGCATGGGCGTCACGCTGTACGAGGTGAGTTCGGAGCAGATCAAGCGCAGCCTCAACCTGCGCAAGGTGTTCCGCCAGTCGCGCGGGCGCCTGCACGCCAAGCTGGCGCTGATCGACCGCGAATGGGCCCTCGTCGGCTCGCTGAACTTCGATCCGCGATCGGCCTACATCAACACCGAGTTGGGCGTGCGCTTCGAAGGCTACGAAGTGGCGCACCGACTGCTCGACGCGTTCCAGGTCGACAACGTCGAGAGCGTGTACGAGGTCCGCCTGAAGCCGGGCACCGACCAGATCCAATGGGTGACGACCGACGGCGAGAACATCGTCCTCAACGAGGAGCCGGACGCGAACGCACTGGTGCGGCTGAAGCTGCTGCTCTTCTCCTGGTTCGTTCCGAGCGACCTGCTCTAGAAGTCCCGTCCCCGGGGCACGCTCGACTTTTTGCTTGCGCGGGAAGATGATCGCCGGCCGCTCCCGACGTCTTCGGAACTCGTTCGGCAGGGGCGCGCTCACACCTCAACCCAACCAGACTCAAAGGAGCTTTGCGATGCAAATCGGCATGATCGGACTCGGACGCATGGGCGCCAACATGACGAGCCGCCTGATGCGTGGAGGCCACGACTGTGTCGTGCATGACAACGCACCCGCCTCCATCGAGCGATTGGCCGCCCAAGGCGCGACCGGCGCTGCCACGCTGCAGGATTTCGTTGCCAAGCTCGCGCGGCCCCGTGCGATCTGGCTCATGGTCCCCGCAGCGGCCGTCGACGCCGCACTCGCCACGCTGACGCCGTTGCTGCAGCCCGGCGACATCGTCATCGACGGCGGCAACTCCCACTACCGCGACGACATCCGCCGCGGCAACGAGTTGCACGCCCTGGGCCTGCACTATGTCGACGTAGGCACCAGCGGCGGCATTGCCGGATTCGATCGCGGCTACTGCCTCATGATCGGCGGCGAAGCAGAGACGGTGCAGCACCTATCGCCGCTGTTCGCCACGCTGGCGCCAGGCGCCGGCGAGCACCCGCCGACACCCGGCCGAGCCGCCGGCGCCAGTACGGCCGATCAAGGCTATCTGCATTGCGGCCCTCACGGCGCGGGCCACTTCGTCAAGATGGTGCACAACGGCATCGAATACGGAATCATGGCCGCGTATGCGGAGGGTCTCAACATCCTCCGCGGCGCCAACATCGGCAAGCGCTCGCACGACATCGACGCCGAGACGACGCCGCTGCGCGACCCCACGCTCTATCAGTACGACATGAACCTGCCCGAGATCACCGAGCTGTGGCGGCGCGGCAGCGTGATCGGCTCCTGGCTCCTCGATCTCACCGCCACCGCGCTCACCGCCGATCCGGACCTCACGAATTTCCAGGGTCGTGTCTCCGATTCCGGCGAGGGCCGCTGGACCCTCCAGGCCGCGATCGACGAAGGGGTGCCCACGCCGGTGCTGAGTTCCGCGGTCTACGCGCGATTCAGTTCGCGCGGCGAGGCGGACTTTTCCAATCGCGTGCTGTCGGCCCTGCGGCACCAGTTCGGAGGCCACGCGGAGAAGAAATCATGAGTGATCGCATCAACCCCCTCGCCGGCCAACCGGCACCGGCCGGATCCCTCATCGACGTGAGCGCACTCGTTGCGGCCTACTACGCAGACGATCCCGACCCCGGCATCGCGACGCAACGGGTCGCGTTCGGAACGTCCGGCCATCGGGGGTCGGCCTTCGAGCGCTCCTTCAACGAGTGGCACGTGCTCGCGGTCACGCAGGCGATCTGCAACTACCGCAAGGCGAAAGGCATCGATGGGCCGCTGTTCCTCGGCATCGACACGCACGCGCTCTCGCAACCCGCCTGCGCGAGCGCGCTCGAGGTGCTGGCCGCGAATGGCGTCGACGTGATGCTGGCGACGAATGACGAATTCACGCCGACCCCGGCCTTGTCGCATGCAATCCTCACCTACAACCGGGGACGCAGCAGCGGCCTCGCCGACGGCGTCGTCGTCACGCCGTCGCACAACCCGCCGCGCGACGGCGGCTTCAAATACAACCCGCCCAATGGCGGACCGGCCGGGCAGGACATCACCGGCGGGGTCGAAGCCGCAGCCAACCGCTACCTCGAACTACGGCTCGACGGCGTCAAGCGCATGCCGCACGCCTTGGCCTTGAAGGCCGCGACGACGCACCGCCACGATTTCCTCGACGCCTATGTCGGCGACCTCGACCAGGTGATCGACATGGAAGCGATCCGTGACGCCCATGTCCGCATGGGCGTCGACCCGCTGGGCGGCGCCGGCGTCCACTACTGGTCGGCGATTGCCGACCGCTACAAGCTCGATCTCACCGTCGTCAGCGACACGGTCGATCCGCGATTCGGCTTCATGACGCTGGACTGGGACGGCCAGATCCGCATGGACCCTTCCTCGGGCTATGCGATGCAGCGCCTGCTCGACATCAAGGACCGCTTCGACGTCGGCTTTGCCTGCGACACGGACCACGACCGGCATGGCATCGTCACCGGTGGTGCGGGGCTCCTGGCGCCGAACCACTACCTTTCGGTGGTCGTCGACTACTTGTTCCAGCACCGCCCGCAGTGGGGCCCGCAGGTGGCCGTCGGCAAGACAGTCGTCTCGACGCAGCTCATCGACCGCCTGACCGCAAGGCTCGGTCGTCGTCTCTACGAAGTCCCGGTGGGCTTCAAATGGTTCGCCGATGGATTGCTCGACGCATCTCTCGGCTTCGTCGGCGAGGAAAGCGCAGGTGCCACCTTCCTGCGGCGCGACGGCTCGGCATGGACCACCGACAAGGACGGCATCACCGCCGCGCTGCTCTCTGCGGAAATCACCGCACGCAGGGGCCGCGACCCCGGTGCGCTCTACACCGACCTGGCGAACGAGTTCGGCAATCCAGTCGCGAGCCGGATCGACGCGCCGGCCACGGCCCAGCAGAAGAAGCAACTCTCGGCGCTCTCGCCGCAGCAGCTCGGCGCCAGCGAACTCGCAGGCGAGAAGATCGAGAACGTCTTGAGCCATGCGCCCGGAAACGGCGCGGCGATCGGCGGCATCAAGGTGATCTCCCAGGGCGGATGGTTCGCTGCACGGCCCTCGGGCACCGAGAACATCTACAAGATCTACGGCGAAAGCTTCCGTGGCGCCGAGCACCTTCGCCGCATCCTGGACGAAGCCCAGACCATCGTCGATGCGGCGATCTCTCCTTGATCTCTTCTTTTCCTGCAAGCTGATTCACGGCTTGTCCTACGCGCTCTCGGGTCGCCCGCAGACATGCAATGGCGGGTGTTCGCCGCATGCTCACCCGGCCAATAACTTGAGGAGCAAAAGATGATCAAGATCGGAATCGTGGACGACCACGCGATCGTGCGGACGGGCCTGAAGGACTTTTTCTCGCAACACGTCGACCTCCGTGTCGTCGGCGAAGCGGCCAGCGGACGCGAAGCGATCGACCTGGTGCGATCCCACGAGATCGATGTGCTGGTCATGGACCTGTCCATGCCGGGCCAGAGCGGCATCGACGCGATCGCGATGGTGCGCGCCAAGGCGCCCGACACCGGCATCCTGATCCTCAGCGGCTACCCCGAAGAGCACTACGCGATGAACCTCATCCGCCAGGGCGCCAGCGGCTACCTCAACAAGGAATGCGACCCCAAGGAGATCGTGGATGCGATCCGCACCATCTCGCTGGGCCGGCGCTACATCACGCCCGCAGTGGCCGAGCTGCTCGCACGCCAGCTCGACCGCAAGAACGACGCGGCACCGCACGAGCAACTGTCCGAACGTGAGTTCCAGGTGTTCCTGAAGCTGGCCACCGGTGAAACGGCTGGGAGCATCGCGGAGCACCTCTCGCTCTCGGTCAAGACGGTCAGCACCTACCGCAGCCGCCTGATGGAGAAGATGAACCTCGCCTCCAACAGCGACCTGACCTACTACGCGCTGAAGAATCAGCTGATCAGCTGAGTGTGAGTTGCCACAAACTTTGTTTCGACGCGGCAACTGATCGGCGCAAAATCACTCTCACTTCCATCCGCCGGGTGCGGAAGTGAGGGTGTCATGAAAGCGCGCTTCAACGTCCAAGCCCTGTTCTGCGTATTCGCCACTTGCCTTCCGTGGGCCGCAGGCGCGCAGCCGTCCGACTCGTCGGGAGAGCAGCAGGAAGCGGACTATCGGGTGATCGCCGCGCGATGCGGCACGCCGGGATTCGAAAAAGCCTTCTACAAGCAGTCCAAGGCCGCCGTGGCCGCCGGGCTGGTGGTCAAGCACCGCGATCCGGCGCAGGTCGAGAAGACCGTCACTGCCCTGCGGCGCAATCCGGTGGTGCTGATCGGCACCCAGGCGGACTGCCCCGATCAAGTGGCGCGCCTCAAGGAGTTGCAGAAGGAACGCGCCAAGGCCCTGGGGACATCGCGTAAATCGGGCAAGGGCTAGCCGTGGATGCCTTCCCGGCGCAATGTCAAAAGCTGTACGCCGTCGTTTAACAACACCTGTCGATTGGCAGATTCACAGCAGGGCTGCGCCCGTACAGACTGGAGCCATCGAATCGGAAGGGAAGCGGATCATGGACTCAGACCTTTACACCCTTGGCGTCCTCGCGATGGTGCTCGTCGGCGGATGGCTGGTCGATCATCTCGGCTGGTGGGGCAGATCGCACCTCACGGAGGAAATGGAGCGCCAGCTCCAGAAATCCGCCGACACGATCCGCGGCGCGCCACTCCACTGATGATGGAGCCTGTGCGGCCGGTGGCCGCCCTGGCATCCGTGCGCCGGAAGTCGGCGCTCCTGGCTGCCGTCTCGCTCGTGCTCGCAGCGCTCGGCCTGGAGGCCTACGCTGCGGGCTACCCCATGGGCATGGCGCTGCTCGCCGCAGCCACGCTGCAGGGGCTGATCTGCTCCGCCATGTTCCGCAGTGGGCTGCTGATCGCGGTGGTCATTGCCAACTTCGTGCTCTTCGTGGCCCACGCCGTCTTGCTCAGCCCCTTCCTCGCCCAACCCTATCCGCCGGCGATCTTCCAGCTGGGGGACTTCTGCTGCGCCGTGCTCGCAGGCGCATCGATGGTCTTCACACCGATCGAGACGATGGCGCTCATCGTGCGGGACGCCTACCTGAAGCGCCCGCGGCGCCACCCTCCCCGCTAGTCGGCGCTCAACAGGCCGCAGAAAATCGGCCGCACGTACAACGCGGCCACTGACTCTTCGGTGACTCCCGGCACCCAGCGGTGCAATTCCGCAGCGCCGTTGACGAGCCCCATCACCATCTGCGCAGCGATCGACGTGTCCAGCGGACGCACCGAACCGTCCATCAGGCCGTCGACGAGCACGCTCGCCATGCGTTCGGTCAGCTGCTGCAACGTCTTGTGAACGCGGGCGCGGTCCGCCTGATCGGGCAGCACACTGGTGGACGACAACCGAAGCAACGGACCCTCCCCGGAAAGCTGGAACCGCACCAGTGCCTGGGTTGCCGAGGCCGCCCGCCTCCAGCCGCTGCCCTCAACCGACTCCGCGGCCTCCAGCGCTTGCCGGACCACCTTGAAGGTGCGGTCGAAGCAGGCCGCGATCAGGTCGAGCTTGTTGTCGTTGTGGTGATAGAAGGACCCCTTGGTCACATGGAGACGGGCCGAGATTTCGTCGACCGAGGCGCCGCGATAGCCCTTCTCGTTCACCAGCGCCGTGGCGGCGCGCAAGAACGCATCAAGGGGACCGGCCTCGGTCGGTATCGGCCATGATGCATCGCCCTCCACCTGCCATTCGGCCGAGGCGGCGCCCATGCCGTGGAGCGCGATGTCGGCCACACGATCGGCCATTCGGACGTATTCCGATTCCTCGTACCGTCCGAACCACACCGGCAGCCAGTTGGCGAGCGACAGCAGCACGTGGGTGCGCGCATTGCGGGTGTCCTTGGCCCACCCTGCGGTCTCCTCACCCTTGAAGAGCGAGCGCACGCGGCGGAACATGTCCGTGTAGGCGCGATGCACCGCTTCGAGTTGCGGGCTCGGCAGCGCCCGCACGTCGCTGAAGACCACCACCGGTGGATGCTGGCCGACGCGCACGGCGGCCTGCAGGGCCGCGTGGCTGCGCAAGTACGAGCGCACCCGTTCGGGCACGTTCGGCTGTCGCACCGAGGCCTTCGCGATGTCGTCGAACAACGCAATCGCACGCAGGAAGCAGGCCGTCGCGAGATCTTCCTTCTTGCGGTAGTAGTAGGTGACGCTGTTGGTCACCAGTCCCACGCTGGCCGCAATGTCGGCAAGCGTCGCTCCCTTCACGCCCTGCTCATTGAATCGCAACGCCGCGGCGCCCAGAATCGCATCGCGCTTTTCATTGAAGCGCGCAGTCTGCGTTTCTCTCGAGGTCTCGACGGGCATGCGTGGCAATCGATGGTTGGGCGCGCGATCATGCATCGGATGGAACACTCGGTACGCCGGGGATTCGAGGCCGAGTCACTTAAAGGACCGTCCTTTTTTCCTCGTTCTTCGAAGATCCGGTCTTTGCATTTTCAGGCAGTCAGGAGACATCCATGTCCTTGTTTTCACTGGCCGGCAAGGTGGCCATCATCACGGGTTCCTCGCGCGGCATCGGCCGCGCCATCGCCGAGCGCATGGCCGAGCATGGCGCCAAGGTCGTCATCTCATCACGCAAGCCCGAGGTCTGCGCCGAAGTGCGCGACGCCATCAACCGGGCCCACGGCGAAGGCGCCGCAATCTCCGTGCCCGCCAACATTTCTTCCAAGCAGGATCTGCAACATCTGGTGGAAGAGACGACGCGGCAACTCGGCCGGGTCGACATCGTCGTCTGCAATGCGGCCTCCAACCCCTACTACGGCCCGCTCGGCGGCATCGAGGACGACCAGTTCCGCAAGATCCTCGAGAACAACGTCATCGCCAACCACTGGCTGATCAACTTCGCGGTGCCGCAGATGATCGAGCGCAAGGAGGGTTCGATCATCATCGTCTCGTCGATCGGCGGACTGCGTGGATCGCCCGTCATCGGCGCCTACAACGTGTCGAAGGCCGCGGACTTCCAGCTCGCGCGCAACCTGGCCGTCGAATACGGGCCGCACAGCGTGCGGGTGAACTGCATCGCACCCGGCCTCATCAAGACCGACTTCGCACGCGCGCTGTGGGAAGACCCCGAGAACCTCAAGCACCGCACGTCCAACACGCCGCTGCGGCGCATCGGAGAGCCCGACGAGATCGCCGGCGCCGCCGTATTCCTTGCCTCGCAGGCGGGCGCCTTCATGACAGGCCAAAGCCTCGTCATCGACGGCGGCGTGACCTGCTGAAATCCTCCTCAAGAAAGCTCCGCATGGACTTCACCCTTTCCGACAAGCAGGTGCACTGGCGCGACCGCGTCGTGGCCTTCATGAACCAACACATCTACCCCGCCGTGCCGGTGTACGTGCAGCAGATGAAGGACTTCGGCGAGAACCGCTGGCAGGTCGTTCCCATCGTCGAGGAACTCAAGGCCAAGGCCAAGGCCGAAGGGCTGTGGAATCTCTTCCTGCCGCGCGACTCGGTGCCGGAAGGCAGCCCCTACCGCGGCGCGGGCCTGACCAATCTCGAATACGCCGTGTGCGCGGAAGAGATGGGCAAGGTCGGCTTTGCCTCCGAGGTCTTCAATTGCTCGGCGCCGGACACCGGCAACATGGAAGTGCTGATCCGCTACGGCAGCGACGCGCACAAGGACCGCTGGCTGCAGCCGCTGCTGGCTGGCGAGATCCGCTCGGCCTTCCTGATGACCGAGCCCGACGTGGCTTCGTCGGACGCCACCAACATCCAGACCGAGATCCGCCGCGACGGCGACAACTACGTCATCAACGGCCGCAAGTGGTGGTCGTCGGGCGTGGGTGATCCGCGCTGCCAGATCGCCATCGTCATGGGCAAGACCGCCCCCGAGGCGCCGCGCCATTCGCAGCAGTCGCAGATCCTCGTGCCGCTGGACACGCCCGGCATCGAAATCGTCCGCATGCTGCCGGTGTTCGGCTTCGACGATGCGCCGCACGGCCATGCCGAGGTGGTGTTTCGCGACGTGCGCGTGCCGGTGTCCAACCTGCTGCTGGGCGAAGGCCGCGGCTTCGAGATCGCGCAGGGGCGTCTCGGCCCGGGACGCATCCACCATTGCATGCGCACCATCGGCAGCGCCGAAGTCGCCCTGGAGAAGATGGTCAAGCGCCTGCAATCGCGTGTGGCCTTCGGCAAGCGCATCTCCGAACAATCCGTGTGGGAGCAGCGCGTGGCCGAAGCGCGCATCGACATCGAGATGACGCGCCTGCTGTGCCTCAAGGCGGCCGACATGATGGACCGGGTGGGCAACAAGGTCGCGCAGCTCGAGATCGCGATGATCAAGGTCGCCGCACCGCGCATGGCGCTGAAGATCATCGACGACGCCATCCAGGCGCATGGCGCGGGCGGCGTGACGACGGACTTCGGGCTGGCCAAGCAGTACGCCAGCATGCGCACGATGCGGCTGGCCGACGGCCCCGACGAAGTGCACAACCGCGCGATCGCCCGCATGGAGTACGGCAGGCACCGCGGCGTGGCCTGACGATTCGCCGGCGTCCCCCTACGTGCCGTGACGGCCGGCGCCGGCGACGAAGCGTGCCGCGCCGGCTTCGCCTTCCGCCAGCACCACGGGCACGCCCTGCGCGCCTTCACGACGAAGTGCCACGTCGAGCGGAAGATCCCACTGCTCGTACGCTGACCTTCGATCGGCCAACATGCATTGCTGCGGAAACGCGGCGATCTGCCGGGCCAGTTCCTGCGCCGCGGCCAATGCGCCGCCCGGCGGGGTGAGCCGGTTGACCAGGCCCATCGCCAACGCTTCGGGTGCTGGCACGGCACGCCCCGTGAGAATGAGGTCGAGCGCACGCCCCATCCCGACGATGCGCGGCAAACGCACGGTGCCGCCGTCGATCAGCGGCACGCCCCAGCGGCGGCAGAACACGCCGAAGGTCGCGTCCTGGTCCGCGACGCGAAGATCCGCCAGCAGCGCGAGTTCCAGCCCTCCGGCCACCGCATAGCCGTTGACCGCAGCGATCAGCGGCTTCGACAGCGCCATCCGCGTCGGCCCCATCGGCCCGTTCCCGCCGCCTTCGGGGTCGAGTTCGTTGCGCTCAGCCGGATTGCTGACCGCGCCGAGATCAGCGCCGCCGCAAAAGTGACCACCCCCGCCTGTCAGCACGGCGACGCGCAAAGTCTCATCGGCCTCGAAGCGCTCGAACGCGGCCAGCAGTTCTGACGCGACAACACCGTTGACGGCGTTGCGCTTCTCCGGCCGGTTCAGCGTGATAGTGCAGACCGCCTGATCGACTTCGAATGAAACATGGGACATGGCATGCCTCTCTTCCTTCGAGTGGACCGGGCGCGGCCCACCGGTTTACTTCATCAGATCGCTCAGGTTCACGGGCTTGATCTTGCCACCCTCGACCGTGGCGACCAGCGGATCGACGATCGTGCCGCCGACGGCGTCCACGCCGTTGAAGTTGCCGGCGTTCGTTTCCTTCGGCAGCTTGGTGAGCGCCTCGCCGATCTTGGAGCGGATGGCGGTGGCGTCCGTCGTCGTGCCGGCCAGCTTCATGGCGAGGGCCACCGCATGCGTCAGCGCGTAGTTGTACGAGGACTCGGTGGTCGGGTCCTTGTCGGCGCCGTAGGCCTTGCGATAGGCGGCGGCGAAGGTCTTGGGGCCCACGCGATCGTCGTACGACACCGGCAGCACGCCGATCGATCCTTCGAGCGGCGCGAGGCCGCCCGTGACCTTCGCCATCTCGTCGAGCTTGGCCTGGTCCATGATCAGGAAGCCGCCCTTGAAGCCCAGCTCGCGCGCCTGCTTGGCGACCAGCGCGGTCGGCTCCGACGGGCCGCCGACGAAGAGCACATCCGGCTTCTCGGCCAGCACGCGGCTCACGCCGCTGTAGAAGTCGGCCGAGCGGTTATAGGACATCGGGTTGTTGGATGCGATGGTGCCGCCCGCCTTCTCCCAGGCCGGACCGAAGAGCTGGGACCAGTTCTTCGCGTACTCGTGGTCGCCCGGCAGCATGCCGACCTTCTTGCCGAACTTCTTCATCTCGTACTGGGTGAAGGGCTCGATGTACGAGTTGAAGGTCGGCGGAATGCGAATGGTGAGCTTGTTGCCGGTTTCGGTGATCTTCGGCGTGCTGGAGTACGCCATCACGATGAACTTTTCCTGCTCGTTGAACGCCTGCATCGCGTAGATGCCGCCCGAGTGCGGCACGAACACCGCCGGTGTCTGGTACTGCTGCACCAGGCGGCGCGCGTTGATCGCGGCATCGGCCGGCGAGTACTTGTCGTCCAGCGCCACCAGTTCGAGCTTGACCTTCTTGCCGCCGACCTCCAGGCCCGCGGCGTTGATTTCCTTGATGGCCATTTCCATGCCGTTCACCACGTTCTTGCCGTAGAGCGCGGCGCCGCCGCTCAGCGGGCCGGTGAAGCCGATCTTGACCGTGTCCTGCGCGAGGGCGCTGCCGGCGCCGAACGCACCCGCGAGGGCCACGGCGATGGGCAGCAGGTTCAGGCGACGGCGGGAAATTGCGGTTCTGTTCATGAGGGAATGTCTCCGGTTGATGGAAAGAAGAAGAAGGGCGTCGGCTCAGGCACCGATGTAGGCGGCGCGCACGGCCTCGTTGTGGAGCAGCGAATCGCGATCGCCTTCCAGCGTGATGTGGCCGCGCTCGATCACATAGGCGCGGTGGGCGATGGCCAAGGCCGAGTAAGCGTTCTGCTCGGCCAACAGTACGGTGGTGCCGGACTGGTTGATGCGCTGGATGACTTCGAACACCTGCTTGACGATCAGCGGCGCGAGGCCGAGCGACGGCTCGTCGAGCAGCAGCAGCTTGGGTCGCCCGAGCATCGCGCGGCCGATGGCCACCATCTGCTGCTGCCCGCCCGACAGCGAGCCGGCCGGATCGTTCTGCTTTTTCCCGAGGATCGGAAACAGCTCGAACACCTCGTCGAGCGAGCGCTGGATGCCCGCCTTGTCGCGGCGGTGCACGTAGGCGCCGAGCGTGAGGTTCTTCTTGACCGACATCATCGGGAACAGCTTGCGTCCCTCGGGGCAATGCACCAGGCCCGCGCCGACGATCTGCGCGGGCCGCTGGCCCACGAGTTCGCGATCGCCGAAGCGGATGCTGCCGGCGCTCGGCTTCTGGATGCCGCTCGCGGCCATGAAGATCGAGGTCTTGCCCGCGCCATTGGCGCCCAGCAGCACGACCAACTCGCCGGGCGCGGCGTGCAGGTTGACGCCGCTCAGCGCGCGGAAGCTGCCGTAGTGCAGGTCGACGCCTTCAAACCGCAGCATGGTCGGCTCCCAGGTAGGCCTCGATCACGTGCGGATCGCGCCGGATCTCGGCGGGCGTGCCCTCGGCGATCTTGGCGCCGTTGTTCAGCACGACGATCTTGTCGGCCAGTCGCATGATCATGTCCATCTTGTGCTCGATCAGGCACACGGTCTTGCCGTGGTCCACCAGCTTGCGGATCAGGGCCGCGAGGCCCACCGTCTCCTCGGGGTTCACGCCGCCGGCCGGCTCGTCGAGCAGCAGCAGTTCGGGGTCGGTCGCGAGCGCCAGCGCGAAGGCCACGCGCTTGCGTTCCTCCTGGGTGATGTCGGCTGCGATGCGGTTGGCAACGTGCGAGAGGCCCACAAAGTCGAGCGCTTCCTGTGCCTTGTCGCGGCACAGGCGCTCTTCCTCCCTCAGCCGCCGCGTGTTCGCGAGCACGTCCCACAGCCCCGACTTCGTGCGCAGCCGGTGGCCGACGATCAGGTTGTCCAGCACGGTCGCGTTGTCGAACAGGTGCGTGGTCTGGAAGGTGCGCGCGATGCCCAGCTTGGCGACGTGATCCGGCCGCATGCCCGTGACGTCCCGGCCGTTGAAGCTGATGCGCCCTGAGGTCGGCTTGTGCGTGCCCGCCACCAGGTTGAAGAAGGTGGTCTTGCCTGCGCCGTTCGGTCCGATGATGGCGCTGACCTGCCCGCGCTCGAAGCGCGTCGATACCTGGTCCACCGCGGTGAGGCCGAAGAACTGCTTTGTCAGGTCGTTGATCTCAAGCATTGCCTTGTGCCTCCCTCGCGCCTGCGTCGACGACGACTGGTTCCGCCGGCCGCGCTTTCGCCGCCTTGGCCGCATCCGCGCGCTGCGCGCGCCGCTTGAGCCAAGTGCCGACGATGCCGTCGGGCAGGAAGATGATCAGCGCGATCAGCACGGGGCCGAACACGACCATGCGGTAGTCCTGCAGGAACTGCAGGCTCTGCGTGAGCCAGGTGACCAAAAAGGTGCCGACCAGCGGCCCGAGCAGCGTGCCGATGCCGCCGACCAGCGTGAACATGACGAGGTCGAAGGTCACCACCTCGCTCGCGAGATCCGGCCCGAGAAAGCGGACCTGCCCCGCGTACAGCGCGCCAGCAAACCCGGCATAGACCACGGACAGTACGAAGGACAGCGTCTTGGTGCGCATCAGGTCGATGCCGAGCGCTTCAGCCAGGTCGTCGCTGTTGCGCACCGCCATGAAGCTGCGGCCGAGCAGCGAATGCACGATGCGCGACATGATCCAGATGCCCAGCGCGAGGAAGGCCAGCACCAGGTAGTACTGCGAGAGCGGCGTCCCGAACTGCACCGGCCCGATCCCCGTGGGCGCCGGGATGCCCATGATGCCCACCGGCCCGTGCGTCAGGCTCTCCCACTTCTCGATGAGCAGAAACATGATGTAGCTCACGCACAGCGTGAAGATCGAGAAGTAGTGGCCCTTGAGCCGCAGTGACAGCAGGCCGATGAAGAAGCCGAGCACGCCGGTCACGACACCGGCCAGCACGAAGGCCAGCCAGAACGCGACGTGGTGATCGACCGTCAGGATGCCGACCGTGTACGCACCGACGGCCATGAAGGCGCCATGCGCGAGATTGAACTGGCCCGTGTAGCCGGTGATCAGGTTCAGCCCCAGCGCGGCGATGGCCATGATGAAGGCCTGCGTCGCCACCGAGATCAGGTAGTTGTTCTGCGCGAAGTAGGGGAACACGAGCGCCACGACGGCGAGCAGCGTCCAGCCCGTTCTGCCTTGAAGCCAGTTCATCAGCGCGCCCCTTTCGCGGTGAAGAGGCCCTGGGGCCGAAAGGACAGGATGACGACCAGCAGCACGAAGGCGATGATGTCCTTGTAGTCCGTCGAGAAATAGAAGCCGCCGAAGCTCTCGGCCATGCCGATGATCAGCCCGCCGACGATCGCCCCCGGGAAGCTGCCCATGCCGCCCAGGATGATGATCACGAAGGCCTTGGTGATCACGAGGTTGCCCATGGCCGGGTAGACGAGATTGATCGGCGCATAGAGCACCGCCGCGATCGCGGCCAGCGCGCCCGAGATGGCGAACACGAGCAGCGTCACGCGCGTCGCATCGATGCCGACCAGCGCGGCGCCGTCACGGTTCTGCGCCATCGCGATGATCGTCGAGCCGAGCACCGTGTGGTTGAGGAACAGGTGCAGCAGCACCATCAGGCCGAATGCGCCCGCGATGATCAGCAGGCGCTGCAGCGGCGCGGTGAGACCGAAGATCTCGACCACCTGCCCGTAGGGCGTCGGCATGCGGTGGAAGTCCGCTCCGAAGAGGGCCTGCGCACCCGCCTCGAGGAACAGCAGGATGCCGATGGCCGCGATCATGTCGTGCAGTTCGGGTGCATTGCGCAGGGGATGGAACACCAGCCTCTGCGCCAGCATCGCGATCACCGCGACGATCGCCGCCGCCCCGGCCATGGAAAGCCAGTAGTTCACGCCCAGCTTGGCCATCAGGTAGTAGCCGGCGAACGCTCCGGTCATGTAGAACGCGCCGTGCGCGAAATTGGGCACGTGCAGGATGCCGTACACCAGTGTCAGGCCCAGTGCCACCAGGCTGTAGACGCCGCCGATGGTGAGGCCGTTCAGAAGTTGCTGAAAAAAGAGCTCCACGTGTTCCTCGGAATGACTCGGGGGGAACGACGCCGGTGCGGCATCGAGGCGAGGCGCTGATTGTGGAAGTGGCACCGGTCGTACGGCCTCAAGGTTTCACCTGAGAGTGCGTCACGTGTGAGACACCCGTTTCTACCGGCCGGTAGGCAATTCAGAATAGAGGCCTCGAGGAATCTCTATTTCATGACCGAAACTTCTCCAAAGCCACCCCTGCCCGACCACCTGTCGATCGACCCGCGCAGCCCGCATCACATCCCGGCCGTGTTCGACCACGACATCGGCATCCGCTTCAACGACAAGGAGCGCGGCGACGTCGAGGAATACTGCGTCAGCGAAGGCTGGATCAAGGTGCCCGCCGGCCGTACGCTGGACCGCAAGGGCAAGCCCCTGCTGATCAAGCTGAAGGGCAAGGTGGAGGCGTTCTACAAGTAGGCACCCGAATCCGGGCACACGCTGGCGCGCGCTCCGTTCAGCCGAACTTGCTCTTCATCCAGTTGCGACGAGGTTGCGGGGTCGATGTCGAGCGCGATCCCAAGTGCGCGTCCGACGTCGGCATGCTCGATGGGAAGCTCCCAGGTCAGGAAAATCTGGGTGCAATCCTCTTCAGGCGCGAAGTCAGCCAAATCGAAGCCGCTGCTGCCGCGCCGGATGACGGCGTGCGGCTGCCCAGTGTCGAAAATCAGGGCCGTGCCCCTGACCAGGGGGATTCGCCGGCCTGCAGCGGGGAAATGCACGTCCAGCCCCCTGTCCTCGCTCACGAAGAGGTTGCAGAAGGCCGCGCCGCCATATTGGGCGCCGTCATGGTGGTACCTTGCACCTCGGCAGGCCATCAGGGCGACATCGCTGGAGGCCAGCACGTCGTGCAGACCGAGCGCGCGCGTCCAGTCGGACACCGCCTGCACGCAGTGCCTGTAGTCCGGCCAGCGCACACGCGCTCGCGCCAAGGGCAATGGCTCGACATCCCCGGGTTCCAGGCCCACGCGCAACGATATCTCCCGCTCCCAATCGGCCGTCAGCCTTGCAGGAGGCGCCGGCACGTCGAGCGTGCCCGACAGCACGACATCGCTCACGCTTCGGCTGCGGATGGCATCGCCGCTCCAGAAATAGGAGGCAAGTCGAGGGGGTTGGCTCATCGGGAGGACTACTGGCTTGCTTCAACCCACGAGATCCGGGTCGCTCGCAATGATGTCATCCCACAGTGTTTGAAACGAGAGCCAACCGAATGTTGGTGAGCCCAGTACCGACGCGAGCCAGCGGGCATCTTCCGTCTGCCAGTGGGTCGGCTTTCCTGCCGCCTCGGCCAAGAGTTGCGATTCGCAGCATCGATTCATCAGAACGAACCACCAGGCCGCCTCGTCGATGCTCTGCCCCGTCGTGAAGATGCCATGCCCGCCATGGATCGCGACGCGCTTGTCGCCGAATCCGGCAGCGAACCGGGCCGCAGCCTCCGCGTCGCGTACCACCCTCGGTTCCCGAATGAGCGCCTGGTTCTCGAAGAAGATGCAGGCATCCTGCGTGATGGGGTCGAGCAATCGCTCGAATGACGACCAGGTCGATGCATGCAAGGCATGC
This sequence comes from Variovorax sp. J22R115, assembly GCF_030317005.1. Taxonomy (NCBI): domain Bacteria; kingdom Pseudomonadati; phylum Pseudomonadota; class Betaproteobacteria; order Burkholderiales; family Comamonadaceae; genus Variovorax; species Variovorax sp. J22R115. The sequence goes on from NZ_JASZYM010000013.1 coordinate 217,487, forward strand.
GCGTGGCAGACGGCCCCCACCTCCGGGCGCGCTCGATGGATGGCGGTGTGCAACAGGAGCCCGACGGGATTGACCATGCCGCTGCCGCCCACCACTTGTCCCTGATGGTTGACCTGAACCAGATCCGATACCTTGACGCGGTTCATCGCGACGCCGACCGGATTGACCCAGAAGTGATCAGGCAACTCGGGGTCACGCATCGTGATGTGCCCCAGAAGTCCCTCGGAAAATCCGCGCCGGCCAAAGATGCGACAGGCGGCGGCGAGGCGTTGCAGCAGGTAAGTCCGCTCGGCGGGTTTGTTGTCGAAACGCGGTGGAACCCGGGATGCGAAGCTCTGTACGCCGATCTGCACGATGGGTCTCCTGGAGTTCAGCCCCCGCTGGTTGGAGGGTGGGCGACGGTAGCACGTCCGCGCAGTGGTCCGTCAGGCGTTGTCGCACTGTCCCGGGAAGAGAAACCCGAACAGTGCCCTGACCGCTGGCGTCATGCTCCGGGCCTGCGGTCGCAACAGCCCTTCCTCCGCCACCAGCACCTTCGCGTACACGGCTTCGTACACGCGCTTGACGACGCCCGGCGCCACGAGTTCCCGGTCGAATCCAGGCGTGATGCCGACCAGCCGCCATCCCATACGCTCGAAGGTCGCTTGCATGTGCGGGTAGTGCATCGTGGCGAGGCCGTACGCCATCCCCATGCCCATCGCGCGGCCCAGCGCCTCCTCGAGCAGGGGAACGCTCCTGCTCAGGTGCGCGCCCCGATGTTTTGGCGAAATGGCGCAGATGCGCCCGTACAAGACCTCGCCGTCCGGATCCCGCTCGCCCGAGAACACGCCTGCCAATTGGTCGCCCTGCTTGATCAGGACAACCATGAAGTCTCGATCGAGCTCGTCCTCCAGACACACCCTGTGCAGGTAGAAGTCCTCGCGCAGGTGGCAGCTGGCGTTGCCGACAGCGATGCCCGGATACCACTCTCCAAGCGCCGAAATCAGCGCAGGGATCTGGCGCCGGTCAAGCAACTCGTAGTGGTAGCCCGACGGCAATGGAGCGCGCAAGCCGAGCTCGGCGGCGGAGGGCCACTGCATAGTGTTCTCCTGAGGTTCGGCGCCCATTCTTTCTGTCGTGGCTCGCGGTGGATGTGCGCTTTGGCACACCTGCGCACCGAAAGGCGTCCGTCAGGCCACTCCGGCCACCGCGAAGATCAGCGCCCCTCCGCGCAACAGCTCGATCACCGTATCGCGATCGGCGGAAGAGAAGACCAAGCACCCGTCGCTGCGCCCCGCCTTGCCATACAACGCGACGAATTCCGGCTCGACGTACCACTGAGCGTGGATGACGATCAGCCGCTTGTAGGCATTGCTGTTCGTCGGCGAAAGGCCGCGCAGGCGCATGGAGAGACCGTTGCCCTCCGTCGGGCTCATGTAGATCTCGTCGGTCCTGAACAGGCCGATGCTGCTGGCGAAGCTGTCGGGCACATCCAGGAAGACCTGCGGGATGCCGTCGTTGTCTTCCGGCTCGGACCCGATGCCGTGCGCGACCACGAAGCTGTGAGCGATGGTCCGGGTCGAGCGGTCAATCACATGAAAGCGCGGCTGGCTCGAGTGCACCGAATAGTCCAGCACCGCGGAGTAGGGATGTTCGGAGGGCTGCTCCAGCACATAGGCAATGGCCGGCTCCAGCAACGGCGAGCGGGCGGGCATGCTCTGTTGGGCCGACGCCGGACTCGCGGCCAGGTAGCCGCGAGCCAAGATAACGCCCAGCGCTGTTCGCAGCCACCATCGTCTGGTCACACCGCACCTCTCCGACGCCCACCAGAGGCATTGCTCGGCGCAGCCTAGCGTCTTCGTCCCTGGATTTGAATAGCACTTTGGTGCAACGCAGCCCGGACATTCGGCAACTCAGAGCCCAAGAAGCTGCAGGGCCTGCCGATTCGTTGTCGACTGCGGATCGGCAAGCTGATTGAGCACATCCATGTGGTTGCGCCCCGCCTCGATCTCCGAGGCGATCACGACGCGCAGGCCCCAGGCCTTGGCGATCAAAGCGGCCTGCCTATGGAACTCCTCGCTTTCGGCGCCGCCCACCACCGTCACTAATGATCCGCGCGAAGGTGCGGGCATCGCAGCGGGACTGAGGCGCAGGGCCGATGCTGCGGTCAAGCCGATGTCGGCGGCGAGGAAGGGTGCATGCCGAAGCGGCTCCAGTTCGTAAAGGCCCGATATCGACAGGGCTGACTTCACCAGGACCGCCGGCAAATCCGATGCCACGGCCTGCCAATCGCAGGTCAGCAGCATCGTCGCCAGGTGCCCGCCCGCGGAATGGCCCGCCACGACGATGCGATTCGGGTCGCCGCCATGCACCGAGGCGTTCCGCCAGACCCAGGCCAGCGCCTTCACGAGTTGCAGGGCGATGTGTTCGATGCTCACCGAAGGACACAACGCGTAGTTGAGGTTGACGACCATCGCGCCAGCGTCCGCCAGCGGCGGCGCGACGAAGGCGTGGTCGCGCTTGTCGAGCGCGCGCCAATAGCCGCCGTGGATGTAGACGAACACCGGTGCATCTACGCCCGCGGGAAGAATGTCGAGCCGTTCGCTCGGGTCGTCTCCGTAGGCCACATCGAACACCCAGCCCGGCCGGGCCAGCGCGCGCGCCGATGCATCGGCCCAGTGCTGGAGGATCGCCGGATGCTCGGGGATGCGTGCGCGGCTGTTGTACTGGGCGTCGAACCACTCGGGCGATCGATTGGGCATGGAACTCCTCAACTTGTCTTGCGCCTGGACGGCGGCTTCTGCTCGGATTCGCGCAGCGCCGCATCGATCAGCGCATCGGCCATCCACAGCGCAGTGCGTTCGACCTCGCGATCGCGCAGGCCCCAGATGTCCTTGAGGATCACGTAGGGCTCGATGCCGTAGACGACGGACAGCGCGTGATGCAGCCGGTCCCGCACCGCAGGCCGCATCAGTGGCGCGAGTGGCTCGATCGCATGCTGGAGGATGCGCACGCGATGGCCTCGCCGATAGGGCTCCTCCTCCAGCAGCCCTGCACGCTCCAGGCCCCATTGCTCCAGCGACAACTGTGCGGCGGCGCGCAATTGCGCCTCGAATTCCTTGAATCGCGGAAAAGTCTGCAGGAACAGCTCGTGCACCCGCTCGCGGCCGTTGGGGTTGTCCGAAGCGAGCCTTCGCACCGGGCCGAGCGAGCTGTCGATCACCGCCGTCACCAGCGCGCTCCGGCTCGGGAAGTAGCGGTACGCAGTGGCGCGCGACACCTTCGACCGCGCCGCGCATTCGGCCACCGAGGGGATGTGGCCGCTCTCCTGGATGATGGTCATGGCGGTGTCCAGCAGCAAGCGGAAAGTCGCGGCCCTGACGCCGCGTTCGGGGGGTGTCGGGGGTTCGCTCAGCTTGTGCTTCAGTCGGGCCATGGGGTTTGTACGGGGCTCGGACAGGTCCGGAATCTATTGTGAACAGCTGCGGCCGGACCGTATGATGCAGCGATCCCGATTTGAGACGCAAGTCTCAAACCTGTCATCCGAGACTTCCGAGATCCCGAGGCAACTGGCGCACACCAGCAAGACCACGGGACGCCATGGAGACAAAGTCGATGCGTTTGGCCAGCTGGAATTGGGGTGGTCGCGACTGCGTGGGCACGATCTCGCCGGACGGGCGTGAAGCCACGCCGCTGGGCGTGCGCGACGCATCGCTCGGCGCCCTGCCGCTGATCCAGGCGCTGGCCCGCGGCGAGCCGCTGCCGCAACCTTCGGGCGTTCGCCTTCCGGTCGAACTCGTCACCCTCCGCGCGCCCTTGCCGCGCCCGCTGCGAAGCCTGTTCTGCGTCGGGCGCAACTACCGCGCGCATGCGGCCGAGCTGGCTGGCTCGGTGTTCCGCTCGGCCATGCCCGAGAGCGACCCCTGGCCCATCGTCTTCGGCAAGCTCGGCGAATGCGTGGTCGGCCCGCACGACACGGTGCGCCTTCCCTCGCCCGCCGCCTCGGTGCAGATCGACTACGAATCCGAACTCGCCGTCGTCATCGGCCGTGGCGGCCGTGACATTCCAGCCTCGCGCGCGATGGACCACGTGTTCGGCTACACCATCGTCAACGACGTGACCGCGCGCGACGTGCAGATGCGCCACCAGCAATGGGACCTGGGCAAGAGCTTCGACACCTTCTGCCCGATGGGCCCCTGGATCGTGACGGGCGACGAACTCGACGGCCGCGCCACCCGCGTTCGCGGCTGGGTCAACGGCGCGCTGCGGCAGGACGGCCAGACGCGCGACATGATCTTCGACATCCCCACGCTGATCGAAACCTGCTCGCGCGGCATCACGCTCCATCCGGGCGACGTCATCGCCACCGGCACGCCCTCCGGCGTGGGCATGGGCCTGAACCCGCCGCAATGGCTGAGGTCGGGCGACGTGGTGCGCATCGAGGTCGACGGTGTCGGCGTCATCGAGAACAGGTTCGAACCATCATGAGCTTTCAGTTGATCGACCGCATCGCGGTGGAAGAGGAAGGCGAAGGCCCCGCCGTCGTCTGCGTGCACGGGCTGGGCGGCAGCTCCAACAGCTGGACGCCGCTGATGCCCGCGCTGGTGCGGCATCGCGTGATCCGCATCGACCTGCCGGGCAGCGGACGCTCGCAGCGGGCCGAGGGCGAGCTGTCGATCGAGCGCTATGTCGAAACGCTGCTGAACATCTGCGAGCGGCTGAGCGTCCCGCGCGCGCACTGGCTCGGTCACTCGATGGGCACCATCGTCTGCCAGCACATCGCGGCGGCGCATCCGAAGCGGGTGGCGAGCGTCGCGCTGTTCGGCCCGCTCATCGCGCCGCCCGACGCGGCGCGCACGGCCATGAAGGCCCGGGCCGCGAAGGCGCGCGAAGGCGCTGCGGGCATGCACGAGATCACCCAAGGGCTGCTCCAGGCGGCGATTTCGCGCGACACGCGCGAGCGCCTGCCGGTGGCCGCGGCCTTCGTGCGCGAGAGCCTGATGCGACAGGACGGCGACGGCTATGCGCGCAGCTGCGAAGCGCTGGCCGGTGCGCAGCCCGCGGCGGTCGAGAACATCGAGGCGCCCGTCCTGCTGGTGACGGGCGACGAGGACGGCGTGGCACCGCCGCAGGCCGTGCGCGCCATGGCCGACCGGCTGCACCGCGCCGCCAGCAAACGCGTGGTTGTGCTCCCGCGCTGCGGGCACTGGACGCCGGTCGAGCGCCCCGAGGAGTGCCAGCGCGAGCTGCGCGACTTTCTTGCAACCCATGCAAGGGACTGATGATGGCCGACGTCCTCTTCACGAACGTGCGAATCTTCGACGGTGGTGGCGAAGCGCCCTTCACCGGTGACGTGCTGGTGCAGGGCAACCGCATCGCGCGCGTCGTCAAGACCGCCTATGGCGCGCGATCCGCACCCATCAGCGGCGCGCAGGTGATCGACGGCGCCGGCGCCTTCCTCATGCCGGGCATGGTCGAGGCGCACACGCACTTCTCCTGGAACGACCAACCCAGTCTCGACGCGATCCAGCGCATGCCACCGGAAGAACACATCCTGTGGTGCGCCGAAGTCGCGAAGCGCTATCTCGACATGGGCTGGACCAGTTGCGTCGGCGCCGCCACCGCCAAGCCCCGACTCGACGTGGTCATCCGCAACGCGATCAACGACGGCACCATCATCGGCCCGCGCTACCTGGCCGCGAGCCAGGAGATCACCGTGCCGGGTGGGCTGGGGGACACCACGAAGCCGCACCTGCCACAGCCGGAGTTCGCCTTCGGCGCGGTCGTCAGCGGTGCGGAGGAGATGCGCCGCTGCGTCCGTATGTTCGCCAAGTACGGCGTCGACTCCCTCAAGATCAATCTCTCCGGCGAATCGATCACCGGCATGCCGAGCGAGATGAGCCAGTTCACCGAAGAAGAGATCACAGTCTGCGTCCAGGAAGCCAAGGCGTGGGGCAAGCGCGTGGCCGCGCACGCGCGCTCCACCTGGTCGATCAAGCAATGCGTGAAGCAGGGCATCGAGGTGATCTACCACGCCAGCTTCACCGACGAGGAAGCGCTCGACATGCTGGAGGCGAAGAAGACCGAGCACTTCATCGCGCCCGGCCTGGCCTGGCTCATCAACACCTGCCATCACGCGAGCCAGTGGGGCCTGACGCCCGAGGTGACGCGCAAGATGGGCTACCACCGCGAGCTCGAAGCCGCCGTCGAAAGCATGCGCGCCATGCGCAAGCGCGGCATCCGCATCCTGCCGGGCGGGGACTACGGCTTCGCGTGGACACCGCACGGCACCAACGCGAAAGACCTGGAGTACTTCGTCAAGTACGTCGGCATGAGCACGATGGAAGCGCTGCTCTCCGCCACCGCATGGGGCGGCCCGATGATGCGCATGGGCAAAGTGCTGGGCTACATCCGCGAGGGCTACCTCGCCGACATCCTGCTGGTCGACGGGGACCCGCTCGCCGACATCACCGTGCTGCAGGACAAGTCGCGAATCATGGCCGTCATGAAGGACGGTGAATTCCACCGCGCCCCGCCCGTGCGCTCCGCGCGCACCACCCGCTGGGCCGCATAGGTCGCACAGGAGATACGTCATGGCCGATGTCGTCTTCACCAACGTCCGCATCCTCGACGGCACGGGGCAGAACCCCTACACCGGCAGCGTACTCGTGCGCGGCAACCGCATCCGCCAGGTCGGGCGCAGTTCGGCACCCATCGCCCCCGGCGGCGCGACCGTGATCGACGGCGCAGGCGCCACACTCATGCCCGGCATGTGCGAGGCCCACACGCACTTCTCTTGGAACGACGCGGCCACGCTCTCGGCCATCCAGACCATGCCGCTCGAAGAGCACGTGCTGTGGTGCGCCAAGGTGGCGCGGCGCTATCTCCAGGCGGGCTTCACCTCCTGCGTCGGCGCCGCCTGCGCCAAGCCGCGCCTCGACGTGGTGATCCGCAACGCCATCAACGCGGGGCAGATTCCCGGCCCGCGCTACCTCGCCGCCAGCCAGGAGATCACGGTGCTCGGCGGCCTCGGCGACGAGACCTTGCCGCACCTGCCCTTCCCCGAGTTCAGCTTCGGCGTGAACATCTCCGGACCCGAGGAGATGCGCAAGGCCGTGCGCATGTTCCTCAAGTACGGGGTGGACTCTGTCAAGCTCAACCTCTCGGGCGACAACTTCACGCCCGATTCTCCCTCCGAGACGACCTGGATGATGGACGAGGAAGTCGAAGCCGCCATGCGCGAGGTGCGCATTCGCGGCAAGCGCGGCATCGCCCACGCGCGCTCGTCGGACAGCGTGAAGCAGGCGCTGCGCCACGGCATCGACCTGATCTACCACGCGAGCTTCGTCGACGACGAGGCGATCGACATGCTCGAGGCTGCGAAGGACCGCGTGTTCGTCGCACCGGGCATCGCGATCCTCTACGCGATGCTGCACGAGGCCGAGCCCTACGGCATCACGCGCGCCATGGCGGTCGACATGGGCTACGAGACCGAGTGGGAGGCGGCCTGCGTGTCGCTGTCGAAGATGCACAAGCGCGGCATTCGCGTGCTGCCGGGCGGCGACTACGGCTTCGCCTTCACGCCGCATTGCCAGAACGCCCGGGATCTGGAGTTCTTCGTCAAGTACCTCGGCTTCACACCGATGGAAGCGATCCGCTCGACCACGCTCTACGGCGGCCAGATCATGATGAAGCCGGACGAACTCGGTGTCATCAAGGACGGCTACCTGGCCGACATGCTGCTGGTCGACGGCGACCCGCTGGCCAATCTGTCGATCCTGCGCGACCCGAAGCGCATCCTCGCGGTGATGAAGGACGGCGAGTTCGCCAAGGCGCCGGAGATTGCCTCGCAGCGGGGCTGGGAGCGCGCCGCGTGAGCCGAAAGAACTGGGCGCTCCTGCTGCTGTTCGGCGTGCCGGTCGCGGTGTTCGCCGTCTGGGCGATCGTCGACAACGCCTCGCTGTTCTTCAAGACCCTCCTGAACGGACTCACGCTCGCTTCGCTGTACTTCCTCGTCGCGAGCGGCTTCACGCTGGTGTTCGGGCTGATGCGCAACGTCAACCTCGCGCATGGTTCGCTCTATCTTTTCGGGGCCTATGTCGGCTGGTACGTGGGCGAACACACCGGGTCATGGGTACTGGCGGTGATCGCGGGCTTTCTCGCAGCCGCCGTGATGGGCCTGCTCATGCAGGTGCTGGTGTTCCGCCACATGCAGGGGCAGGACCTGCGGCAGACGCTCGTCACGATAGGTCTGTCGATCGTGCTCGCGGACCTGATGCTCTGGGCCTGGGGTGCCGAGATCTACACCTTCGATCCGCCGTCATGGATCTACGGTTCGACCACGCTGCCGCTGGTCAACAAGTTCCCGACCTATCGCATCGTCGTGCTGATCGCCTCCATCGTGATCGGCGTCGGCCTGTGGCTGCTGCTCGCGCGCACCCGCATCGGCATGATGATCCGCGCCGGCGTGGATGACCGGGGGATGCTGGCGGCATCGGGCGTCAACGTGCAGCGCGTCTTCGCGCTGACCTTCGCCATCGGTGCGGGGTTGGCTGGACTGGCCGGCGTCGTGGGTGGCACCGCACTGTCGATCTCGCCGGGAGAGGACACGCGCTACCTGCTCGCATCGCTGGTCGTGGTGATCGTCGGCGGAATGGGCAGCGTGGTGGGCGCGGCCATCGGTGCGCTGCTGATCGGTCTGGCCGAGCAATTCGGCCTCGCCTACGCGCCGACCTACAGCGTAGTCTTCACCTTCGTGATCATGGTGGTCGCGCTGGCCTTCAAGCCGCGTGGGCTGATGGGGAAGAATTCGTGAGCGCGGCAAAGTGGCGGCGCGCCATGAACTCGTCGTCCGCCGCGGCGGCGGAGGCTGCGCGCGGCGTGCGCGATACGAGCCGGCCGACGGTCGTGCATTCCACCGCACAGGCGCTGCCCTCGCGCGGCGTCGCAACAGAGGCACGCTTCTCGAGTTGGTGGCGGTCCGTCGTGCGCGCCGTGAAGTGGCGTCACATCGCGGTCATCGTCTTCGTCTTTGCCTACCCGTTCTTCGCCACGCCCTTCTTCACTTTCCAGATCGGCGCGCAATCGCTGGCGCTCGGCCTCATCGCGCTGTCGCTGATCTTCCTCGGCGGCTACGGCGGCATGGTCTCGCTCGCGCAGATGACGGTCGCGGGCTTCGCGGCCTACATGCTGGCGATCTTCGGTACCAGCAGCAACGTGGCGATCAGTCTGGGATGGCCGTGGGGGCTGGCGCTCATCGTCGCGATCTCGCTGGCAACGCTGGTGGCCGCCGCCATCGGCTGGCTGTCGGTGCGCACCGAGGGCATCTACACCATCATGATCACGCTCGCGGTGGGTGTCGCCTTCTTCTACCTGGCGCAACAGAACTACACGGTCTTCAACGGCTTCCAGGGCTTCAGCCGCATCGCGGCGCCGACGGTCTTCGACCTGGACCTGGGCCGGCCGATGCCCTTCTACTTTCTGGTGCTCGCCTGCTCGCTGGCCGGCTACTTCTTTGTCAAGCACCTGATCCGCGCGCCCTTCGGCATCGCGCTGCAGGGCATCCGCGACAACCCGCGCCGCATGCAGGCGCTGGGCTACAACGTGACGGCGCATCGCGTCGGCGCCTACGCGGTGGCGGGCTTTCTCGCGGCGGTGGGCGGCATCCTGATGGTCTGGTACAACGGCCGCATCTCGCCCGGCACCGTCGGCGTCGGCGCGATGATCAACATCCTCATCATCGCCGTGCTCGGCGGCATGAAGCACCCCATCGGTGCCTTCATCGGCGCGATCGTCTTCGTGCTGCTGCAGAACTTCGCGATCGACCTGGTCGACCGCGAACGCTTCAATCTCGTGATCGGCGGGGTCTTCCTCGCGATCGTGCTGTTTTCACCCGACGGGTTGCTCGGCTTGTGGCAAAGCCTTCGCAACCGCCTGGGCTCCGCTTTCACCCACCGCGGCCATGGCCGCATTCATCGATGACAAGAAGGAGCGAGACATGAGCAAAGGCAAGAAATCGTTCGGGCGCAGCATCGTGGCTGCGGCAGCATTGGTCGCCCTGGGCGGCGTCGCGTATGCCCAGGAGACCTTGAAGATCGGGCTGCTGGCATCACTGGAAGGGCCGTTCGCGGCGCCCGGGCAGGACGGCATGCGCGGCGCGGACCTCGCGCTGAAGGAAAAGAACGGCATGGCCGGCGGCAAGAAGATCGAGTTCGTCAAGGTCTCCTCCGACGCGACACCCGACAAGGCCGTGAACTCCACGCGCAAGGCCGTCGAGCAGGACAAGGTGCAGATCATGATCGGCCCGCTGTCCGGCGACGAGGGCATCGCCGTCAAGAACTACGCGAAGACGCAGCCGAACATCACCTTCATCAACGGCTCGTCGGGCGCGCAGGCCGCGACCTGGGGCGACCCGGCGCCCAACTTCTACCGCTTCAACACCGAGGGTGCGCAGTGGATGGTGGGCCTGGGCGAGCATGCGCTCGCCAAGGGCTACAAGAAGACCTTCCTGATCGCGGAGGACTACGGATTCCCGTATTCGCAGGTGCAGGGCTTCATGGCCAGCTATTGCGCCAAGGGTGGCAAGGTGGTCGACAAGGCGTGGGTGCCGCTGGGCACCAAGGACTACGCCTCGGTGATCGCGAAGATCCCGAAGGACGTCGATGCGCTGGTCGTCGTGCTCGGCGGCTCGGACGCGGTGAACTTCCTCACGCAGTACGAGCAGGCGGGCGGCGACAAACCGATGGTGGGCGGCTCGATCACGGTCGACCAGACGGTGCTGAACTTCAAGGGCAAGCGCCGCGAATCGTTGCTTGGCACGGCTTCCGCCGGACCGATGGCCGATTCGATCGACACGCCGGAGTGGAAGAAGTTCGTGGCCGACTACAAGGCCAACTTCAAGGACGGCTTCCCCAGCCCGTCGCTCTTCGCCTACCTGTACTACATCAACACCAAGGCGGCGCTCGACGGACTCGATGCGGTCAAGGGCGATCTGTCGGGCGGACAGAAGGCGTATCGCGATGCGCTGCAGAAGACCAAATTCAACGGGCCAGCGGGCGTCGTGCAGATCGACGGCAACCGCAACGGCGTCGGTACCACCTACATCACGGAAGTGACAAAGGCACCCGATGGCTCGTTCTACAACAAGGTGGTGAAGTCAGTGCCGAACATCACGCAGACGCTGGGCCTGCCGGAAGAGGAGTTCAAGAAGATGGGCCTCGGTACGCGCGACGTGCCCGATTGCAGGAAATGAAGAGCACCCCCGTTGCTTGGTCACTGCGTGTAGCCGCCTCCCCCCTCGAGGGGGCAACACCTGCGGCCCGGCGAAGCCGGTTCCGCGGTGTTTCACGAAGGGGGCGCGCATAGTGGCCACGATCACCCCGCTCCGGCCGGCCGCTTCGCGCGGCCACGCGATCAGCGGCGCCGGCACGCAGTTGCTCTCGGGCGACGCGCTGCGGCTGGACGGGGTGACGCGTGCCTTCGGTGCGCTGCGTGCGGTCGATGACGTGTCGCTCACGGTCACGGCCGGGCAGAAGTACGCCATCCTCGGCTCCAACGGTGCAGGCAAGACCACGCTGTTCAACGCCATCACCGGCGACTTCCCGCCCACGGCCGGGCGCATTCATTTCTTCGGCGAGGACATCACCGACCTGCCGCCCCACGATCGCATCCGCAAGGGTCTGCGGCGCACCTACCAGTCCTCGCTGCTGTTTCGCGACCTGACGGTGCGCGACAACCTCTTTCTCGCGGTGCGCGGCGTGGCCAGCGGCCGGTTCAGCTTCCTGAGGGCGCGCGCGGGAAACGCCTCCACGCGGGCCACCAACGACCTGCTCGATCGCTCGCGCCTGAGCCACATCGCCGATGAAAGAGTCGCCAATCTCGCGCACGGGCAGCAGCGCCAGTTGGAGATCGGCATGGCGCTCGCCGGTGCGCCGCGCCTGATCCTGTTCGATGAGCCGGCCGCGGGCCTGTCGCCCGTCGAGCGGCGCGAACTGGTCGCGCTGCTGGGCTCACTGCCGGCGCACATGAGCTTCGTGCTGATCGAGCACGACCTCGACATCGCGCTGCGCGTGGTCGACCGGGTCACGGTCATGCACAACGGACGCACCCTGCGCACCGGCACGCCGGACGAGATCGAGAACGACGCGCAGGTGCAGGCAATCTACATGGGGAGCAAGCACTGATGGCATGGTTCGGCACCGATCGCAAGGCGGCCGCCAGCGGCGCGCCGGTGCTCGTCATCGAGTCGCTCGATGTGTTCTACGGCCGCGCCCATGCGCTGCAGGGGGTCAGCCTCGTGCTGGAACGCGGCGTGCTCGGCATCGTCGGGCGCAACGGCATGGGCAAGACCACGCTGTGCAACGCCATCACGGGGCTGGTGCCGGCGCGTGGCAGCGTCCGCCTTGCGGGCGAGGAGATCCTGGGCCTGGCGCCGAACGAGATCACGAAGCGCGGCATCGCCTACGTGCCACAGGGCCGCCGGGTGTGGGCTTCGCTGTCGGTCGACGAGACACTGCGGCTCGTCGCCAGCCGGCGACGCGAGGTCGACCGGGTCTATGCGATGTTCCCTCGGCTTGCGGAGCGGCGCGGCCATGGCGGTGCGCAGTTGTCGGGCGGCGAACAGCAGATGCTCGCCATCGGCCGCGCGCTGCTGCTCGACCCGAGGCTCCTCGTGATGGACGAGCCTACCGAAGGGCTGGCCCCCGTAATCGTCGATCAGGTCGCACAAGCGCTGCGCAACCTTGTGGCGGAAGGAAGCATCGCGGTGCTGCTGATCGAGCAAAACCTCGGTGTCGCGATGTCGGTGGCCGATCGCATCGGATTGATGGTCAACGGCCGCATCGCGCAAGAGATGCCGGCGTCGCAGCTCGCGGCCGATCGCGAGTTGCAGGAGCGCTTGCTCGGCGTGCGCTCGGGCGGTGCCGACGACGAGGTCGAGGGCACCGGCGCATCCGCCGAGGCCGAAGCGCCGGCGTCCACACAGGTCTTCACGGTCCGGCGCGCGCATGGCGACGGCGCGCCGTCGCTCGACGACTTGCCCCCCGCCACGGTGCGGGGGTTCACGCGGTGGAACGCGGGCGGCACCGCTGCCCCGGTTGCGGACATTGCCCGCGCGGCGCCGGCACCCACACCGACGCCTGTCGCATCACCTGCCGCATCCACGTCACCATCGCCCCGGGTCTTCGAGTTCCCCGTAGCCGTCGGCAGCGTGCGCTCCGCCTACGTCGCGGGCACCTTCGACACCAAGGGCCGCGAACTCGCCTTCCTGCGCCAATGTCTCGAAAAGCTGGGCATGCGCGTGGTGACCGTCGATCTCGCGACCTCCGGCAAACCATCTCCCGCCAGCATCCATCCACGCGAAGTGGCGCGCCATCACCCGCAAGGCGAATCGGCCGTCTTCAGCAACGACCGCGGCAGTGCGATGGCCTCGATGGCGCTCGCCTTTGAAGCCTTCCTCACCTCGCGGCGCGACCTCGGCGGGATCATCTCGGCCGGCGGCTCCGGCGGCACCTCGATGGCGACGCAGGCCATGCGCGCGCTGCCCATCGGCGTGCCCAAGATGATGGTCTCGACCATGGCCAGCGGCGACACGCGCCCCTACGTGGGGCCGAGCGACATCTGCATGATGTACTCGGTCACCGACGTGCAGGGCATTCACCGCATCAGCGAACTCGTGCTGACGAATGCGGCGAACGCGCTGGCCGGCATGATCGCGCACCCGCCCGTCACCTCGACGATCACCAGGCCGGCCATCGGCCTCACGATGTTCGGCGTGACCACGCCTTGCGTACAAGCGGTGACCCGACGGCTCGAAGACAGCTACGACTGCCTGGTGTTTCACGCCACCGGGGTCGGCGGCCAATCGATGGAGAAGCTCGCCGACTCGGGCCTGGTCGCGGGCGTGATCGACGTCTCGACGACGGAGATCGCGGACGAGATCGTCGGTGGCACCCTCTCGGCCGGCCCGACGCGGCTGGACGTGTTCGCGCAGCATGCCCTGCCCTACGTCGGCTCTTGCGGCGCGCTCGACATGGTCAACTTCGGCGCCTGGGACACGGTGCCCGAGCGCTTCAAGGGGCGCCGGCTATACCGCCACAACCCGACCGTGACGCTGATGCGCACCACGGCCGACGAATGCCGCGCCATCGGCGAATTCATCGCCACCAAGCTCAATGCGATGCGGGGCCCGGTTCGCTTCCTCATTCCCGAAGGCGGCGTGTCTGCCATCGACCGGCCCGGCCAGCCCTTTCACGACCCTGAGGCTGATCGGGCGCTTTTCACTTCAATTGAAAGTGGCTTCCGCACAGGCCCCGACCGCAAGCTGCTGCGGCTGCCGCTGCACATCAACGACGAAGCCTTCGCCGACGCGCTGGTCGGCGCATGGCACGAAGTGGCGCGCACGGCGCCGGGCGCGCGGCGCGCTTGAACAGCAACACGCGAGGAGACCGACGACCATGCCCCGCATCGCCCGATCGACACTGCTGCAGCGCTTCCGCGAGAAGATCGACGCCGGCCGGCCGATCATCGGCGGCGGCGCCGGGACCGGCCTGTCCGCCAAGTGCGAGGAAGCCGGCGGCATCGACCTCATCGTCATCTACAACTCGGGCCGCTACCGCATGGCCGGACGCGGCTCCCTCGCAGGGCTGATGGCCTACGGCAATGCCAACGAGATCGTCTGCGAAATGGCGCGCGAGGTGCTGCCGGTGGTCCGCCACACGCCCGTGCTCGCAGGCGTAAACGGCACCGACCCGTTCATGATCCCCGAAGAGTTCCTGAATCGGCTGGTCTCGCTCGGCTTCTCCGGGGTGCAGAACTTCCCGACGGTCGGGCTGATCGACGGCGTCTTTCGCGCCAACCTCGAAGAGACAGGCATGAGCTACGCGCAGGAGGTCGAGCTGATCGCCCGCGCCCGCGCGCTCGACCTGCTGACCACACCCTACGTCTTCAGCGAAGCCGATGCGCGCGCCATGGCCGAGGCCGGCGCCGACATCGTGGTGTGCCATCTCGGCCTGACGACGGGCGGTGCCATCGGCGCGGAAACCGCGCTCACGCTGGCCGACTGCGTGCCGCGCATCAACCAGTGGGCCGCCGCAGCGCATGCAGTGAAGCCCGATGCCATCGTGCTGTGCCACGGCGGCCCGATCGCCACGCCGGAGGACGCCCAGTACGTGCTCGCGCACTGCCCGTCTTGCGCCGGCTTCTACGGCGCAAGCTCGATGGAGCGCCTTCCGACCGAGACGGCCCTCACCGAGACCACGCGACGCTTTGTCCAGATCACGCGATAGATCAACAGGAGACGACACCCATGTCAGGCGCTCAATTCGGAAGTTTCATCCTCGGGCTGATCGTCGTTGCGATCGTCGTGGCGATCGCAGTGTGGCTGCTGCACTGGCTCTACCTGCGCAGCTCGAAGGAACGCGCCTTCGTGCGCACCGGCCTCGGCGGGCAGAAGGTGGTGCTGGGGGGCGGCGCCTTCGTGCTGCCCATCGTGCACGACGTGATCCCCGTCAACATGAACACGCTGCGCCTCGAAGTCAGCCGCGGGCGCGACAAGGCGCTCATCACCAAGGACCGCATGCGGGTCGACGTGATCGCCGAGTTCTACGTGCGCGTCGCCACCAACGAGGATGCCGTGGCGGCCGCCGCCCAGACGCTCGGCCTGCGCACCATGGAGCCGGAGCAGCTCAAGGAACTGGTCGAAGGCAAGTTCGTCGACGCCTTGCGCACCGCCGCCGCCGAAATGACCATGGAGGAACTGCATGAGAAGCGCGGTGCCTACGTGCGGCGCGTGCGCGACGCCGTGGCCGAAGACCTGACCAAGAACGGCCTCGAACTCGAAGCTGCTTCGCTGACGCAGCTCGACCAGACGGGCATGGAGTTCTTCAACCCCAGCAACGCCTTCGACGCCGAGGGCCTGACGCGTCTGACCGAACAGATCGAGCACCGCAAGAAGCAGCGCAACGACGTCGAGCAGGACACGCTCATCGCCATCCGCAACAAGAACCTCGAAGCCGAGAAGCTCTCCCTCGACATCGACCGCGAGAGCGAACACGCGCGCCTGGCGCAGCAGCGGGAGCTGGAGATGGCGCGCGCCCGCCAGCGCGCCGAGGTGTCGACCGAACGCGCGCAACGGGAGCAGGAAGCCGAGGGCGCGCAGATCTCCGCGAAGCAGACCATCGATACCGCACGCATCCGCTCCGAGCAGACCATCGAGGAGGAGCGCATCGGCAAGGAGCGTGCGATCCAGAGTGCGGAGATCGAACGCCGTCTGTCGCTCGAACTCGCGGAGCAGCAACGCGCGATCTCGATCGCCCGCGAGAGCAAGGCGCAGAGCGAAGCACAGGCCGAGGCCGAGGTGGCACGCGCCACGGCGGTGGCCGCGGAAGAAAAGGTCTTCACCGCGCGCGAGGTCGAGATGGCCGAACGCAAGAAGGCCATCGACCTGATCGCCGCGGCGCAGGTGGCCGAGCGCGATGCCTTGCGTCTCACGTCGTCGGCCCAGGCCGAGAGCGATGCAAGCGCGGCGCGCGGCGCAGCGATTCGTGCACAGGCCGAGGCCGATGCGGACGCCGACAAGATCCGCTCGTTGGCGATGAAGGTGCGCGCCGAGATCGAGGCCGACGCGGCGCGCATGATGAACGAATCGCACAACATGCTCTCCCCTGAGGCGCGCATGTCCGCGCTGCGCATGAAGTTGGTCGAGAAGGCCGAGGCGATCATCCGCGAATCGGTGCGGCCACTGGAGAACATCGAGGGCATCAAGATCCTGCATGTCGAGGGCCTCGGCGGATCGTCGGGCGACGGTGCCCGCAACGGCGACGGCGGCAACTTCGCCGACGGGCTGGTCAACTCCGCACTGCGCTTTCGCGCGCAGGCGCCGCTGGTGGACCAGCTCTTGCGCGAGATCGGCATCGAAGGCGGCGACATCCAGCGGCTGGTGGGCGACACCAGTGGCGCCCATGCCGCCCTGCCTGCCGGCGCGAAGAAGGAACGGCAGGAATAGCGCATGGTCAACGTCTATGTTTCGAGCGTCATCGACGCGAGCGCCGACAACGTGTGGTCGCGCGTGCGTGACTTCAACGGCATGCCACAGTGGCATCCGCTGATTGCCGACAGTCGCATCGAGAACGGACAGGCGGCCGATCGCGTTGGGTGCATCCGGCACTTCCACACACGCGACGGCGGGATGATCCGCGAGAAGCTGCTGGCCCTGTCGGACTATGAGTACAGCTGCACCTACGAGATCCTCGAAAGCCCGATGGGCGTGACTCACTACGTCGCCACACTCAAGCTCACGCCGGTGACCGACGGCACACGCTGCTTCGCCGAATGGAGTGCGGAGTTCGACTGCGAGCCGGGCCGCGAGGGGGAGCTGACGCAGTCGATCGGCCAGGACGTGTTCCAGGGCGGTTTCAACGCACTGAAGCTGCAGTTCGGCGGGCGCTGATGGCAGGCTTGCAGCGCGTCGTCCGCTCGACCGTCATCGACGCGCCGATCGAGCGCGTGTGGGCTGTGCTGCGCGACTTCAACAGCCACGATCAATGGCACGACGTCGTGGAACGCAGCCGTATCGAAGGCAACGAGCGCAGCGACCAGGTGGGCTGCGTGCGCAGCTTCACGCTGCGGGACGGCAACCGTATCCGTGAACAACTGCTGACGCTGTCGGACACCGAGCACAAGAGCACCTACTGCATCGTCGAAGCGACCTTGCCGCTTCAACGCTACGTGGCGACGGTGACGCTGAAGCCGGTGACCGATGGCAACCGGACCTTCTGGCATTGGGAATCGACCTTCGCGACGCCGCCCGGGATGGAACGCGAGCTGCGCGACACGGTGGCGCAGGGCGTGTATGAGGCTGGTTTCGAGAATCTGCGGCGGCACCTGCGGCAAGGAAGTGACCAGCGGGCGGCGGGTTCGGCTCCGATGCCCACTGCCATGCCCATGCCCACGCGCCGCGTCGGCATCGAACGCTACGGCGGCCCGGAGGAACTTCGGCCGCAAGACGGTGAGGCCGCCGCGCCGCGCGAAGGCGAAGTTCGTATCCTGCAGCGCGCCATCGGCGTCAACTTTCTCGACGTGTACCTGCGCCGCGGCTGGGTGCCGCAGATGCTGCCGGTCTCGGCTGCATTGCCCGGCGTTCCCGGCATGGAAGCGGCTGGGGCCGTGGTCGACGTCGGGGCACAGGTGTCGGGCTTTCTCCCAGGCGACCGCGTGGCCTACCTCGGCCCGGCGCCGGGCGCGTACTGCACCGTGCGCAACGTGCCGGCCGAATGGGTCATCCGTCTGCCCGCCGCCGTTGAGGACGACGCGGCCGCTGCGCTGCTGCTCAAGGGCATCACGGCCGACTATCTGCTGAACGACCTGGGGCGCGTGCAGCGTGGCACCCGGCTGCTGGTGCACGCGGCGGCCGGTGGCGTGGGCCTGCTCGTGTGCGCCTGGGCGCACCGGCTCGGCGCGGCGGTGATCGGCACCGTGTCGAGCGAGGAGAAAGCCCGCGTCGCACGCGAGTACGGCTGCGAACACGTGATCGTGACCCGCGACTACCGCTTTGCCGACGCCGTGCAGCGCACCTGCGGCGGCGCCGACGTGGTGATCGACGGCCTGGGCGATGCGGCCCGCGAGGAGAACCTCGCCGCCCTCGCCCGCCGCGGCCACTGGATCAGCCTCGGCCAGGCCAGTGGCCCTTTGACGCCGCTCGCACCCGATGCGCTGGTGGCGAAGTCGTTGAGCTTCTCGCGGCCCGTGGTGTTCGACTACGTGGCGACGCAAGCATCGCTCGCCGAGCGCGCGCAGCGCGTGTGGAACGCGCTAGCCGATGGCGCGATCAGGCTGCCGCCCATCGAACGCTTTTCACTCGAATCCGCTGCGCAGGCGCACGCGCGGCTCGAATCGCGCGGCAGCACTGGTGCGCTGGTGCTGTTGCCATGACCCCGCTCAAGACCCAGACCCGAACAGGAGATTCCCCATGATCGTCGGCATGAACCATTTCACCGTGACTGCGGAGGACGAGAAGAAGACGCTGGACTTCTATACCGGACTGCTGGGGCTAAAGGTGGGGCATAGGCCGGACCTCGGGTTTCCCGGGGCGTGGCTCTACGGGAGCGGTCCGCAGGCCGTGCTCCATCTGTACTTCGGGCGGCCGGTGCCCGAGCAGCGCACAGGGGTCATCGACCATATGGCTTTCACGGCGCAGGACTTGCGGGCAGTGAAAAAGCGCTTCGACGAAAGCGGCCTGAAGTACGACTTGCGACAGCAAGCAGGGGCCGGGATTTGGCAGTTGTTCTGCCTGGATCCGAATGGAGCGAAGGTGGAGTTGGACTTCGATGCATCGGAGAAGCCTTAGCGACGACCCAGCCCGGGCAGCACGTACGTGAATGCTGCGTGGCCGCCGGGATCGACGCCG
Organism: Variovorax sp. J22R115; assembly: GCF_030317005.1. NCBI lineage: Bacteria > Pseudomonadati > Pseudomonadota > Betaproteobacteria > Burkholderiales > Comamonadaceae > Variovorax > Variovorax sp. J22R115. The sequence continues at coordinate 236,868 of NZ_JASZYM010000013.1, forward strand.
CGTCGACGCGCGCTCACCATTCCCCCTGGAAAGGGCCGACAAGGTGGCATGTCTTTGGCGAGCCCGCGGCGCGTCGAGTCGGACGAGTCCCCTTGTCGAAGTTGATGCCAACCACTGCGTACGTCGTCGTCGCCAGTTCGCCCGATCGCGCATGGATCGCTTCGGCGCTCGCGCCCGGCGTGGTGGACGCCGTGGTGTTCCCGAATCACGATGCCGCGCAGATTGCCAACTTGCCCGATGGGCCAGCGGATTGCCTGATCCTCTCGGCCGATGAGGACGAAGCCTCGACGCTGCGGCTGGTGCGCGAACTCAGGCGCCTGGGAAGCGCCCTTCCCGTGATCGTCCTGGGTCCGCACACTGCGTTTCGCACCGCAGTGGAGATCGCGCAGTTGGACGCAACGGATTTTCTTGAGCGGCCTGTCAGCGTGCGGCAGCTCCGCGCCGCGATACGCCGGATCCTTCCATGAGCGTCGCTGGCAGCCGTCAGCGAAGCTTCGAAACGTCCAGTCCCTGAAGCGCACGGACAGCCTTCTGGACACCGTGGACGTCGCCGACCTCTGCAGCTGAGGTCATCTCCTGCAGCGCGGACTCGACGCGGCACGCCTGCTCGACGTCACGTCGGATTTGCGGTTGGATCTCGGCCCACAAGACGCTCATTTCCGCTACGTGGGCCTTCAACCCGCCGCTCCAGCGGGGATATTCGTCCGGTGCGATGCTGACTGCCACAGCGACACACGCCGCAAAGTCATCCAGGATTTCGAGAAATCCCACAGCGCTTCCTTTGGTGATCTTGTTGTCGCAACTGTATTCGTCTTGGCCTCAACGCGCCTCCGCCGCTTCCGGTGCATCTCAGGCGTACCCTTTCCATCGAAGTCTCGTGCTTCATCAGCCGCGCCGCAATAGCCCTTTGGGGCAGATGCGGCTGGGCGAAAGCACGCAGGACCATATTGACGCAAGCAGGCCAAAGGTTCAGTCTTGCCGTCCCGAGGCCCGTCGGCGATGTCGCAGTGGTTGAGGCATCGCGTCGGGGCGTCACGGACGGAGGTCGTCATGCATGCTGATCGCAATGCGCGCCGCAGTTCCAGGACGCGGCCCCTTGTCGCACTGGCCCTTGTCGCTGCGACCGCCCTTGCCGGAGCACCTCAGGCTGCGGTTGCCGACGTCCCCTACTTCTACGTCGTCAATTCGGGCACCCGCATGATGGCCGAGGTTCTTGGACGCCGTACCGACGATGGCGCACCGGTAGTCCTTTGGCCGAACTACGGCGGGCCGAGCCAACAGTTCAGCCTCAACCGGCTACCCCGGCCCGTCAATCCGGACTCCTCTCAGGACCAGTGGTTCATGCTGCAGGCAAGACATTCCGGCAAATGCCTGAAGACCAGCGGCCTCCAATCCGGAGCAGTGATCGTCCAGGAGACTTGCAGTGGCGACGCGTCCCAGATGTGGCGGCTGCGGATCATCGCCATGACAGCGGCGGAATGCACTGTTCGAAGTCAGTGCCTCATGGGACGGCGCACGGTCCTGGAGAACTATTACGGCCGCGGGCGTCGCTGCCTGGATGCGGCCCACGGCCACCTTCCAGGCATGCCCGAGCAAGGCGCGAGCTTGCAAGCCTGGGCATGCATCGCCGGATCCAGCGCACCCAACGCCGTCAACCAGGAGTGGGAACTGGTGGACGTGCAGGAATGGGACGCTGCGTTCGTCGTCAGGTGATGGCTCGGCAGGCCGCCTTTTCAGCGCTTTGGCGGTCGCGCAGGCAGCAGGTCGGCGTCATCCTCGATGGGAGGGTTTTCAAGCTCGGCAATGAACTGCTGCGTTGGACCCGATGTTGTTCGTTCGAGCACCCTTTGTCGCTCCCAGTCCTGCGTCTCCCTGATGCGTCGATCGCGATCCGCTCCACGTCGCCGCCATGCGATGAATGCGCCAATCAAGGCTGTGCAGGCGGAGAAGGCGAGAAAGCTGGCAGCGGCGACGATGGCGTTGATCCAGTCCGGAGGAGCTTTCCTCTCATAGATGAGCAAGGCAAAAATCCCAAGGCCCACCAAGCTCAGCGCCAGAGGTGGATAGAGGCGCGCGGGGTGCCTCCTTCGCACCGAGCGTCGGACCATCATCCCGAGTCCGAACAACGCCGCCGCCGCATAGAACACTGCCAACGCAGGCGCGCTCCCGGGCTTTGTTGCAAGCCCGCTGATCTCGTTCGCGGCCAACATTCCACAGACGAGCCATACGCCTAGCCATGCCATGCGTCCATCATCGATCGACATGTGCAGATCGAAGTGCCTGGTTGTAAGCGGAAGCACGTCTTTCGATGTCGCGGTTTGGGCGGCTAGACCGGCAGCACATCGAGGCCGCCTTCGCCGGGCAGGGCATGAAGGCTCATCGCGAGCCGTGCGCTGTAGTCGCGGCTCAGCACAGTGCTGATCTCCATGAAATCCGCGCGTGCCTCGGCGGGCGTCAGCGTGATCACGACGTAGCCGCGCTTGCTCGTCTCGGCATAGCGCAGGTCCTTCACCATCTTCGGAAAGGCATCGGACAGCACCGTGCTGCCGATGAGCGGCAGCACGCGCTCGAAGCCCGGTGACGAGATCGATGCGGTCGCGAACTCCACGCCCACACGCTGGCCGTTGCCGTCGGTCAGGTTACTCGCCCAGGCGTTGTGCGTGTCGCCGGCGAGCGAGACGAGGTTCTTGCCCATCGAATGCGCGGCAGCCAGTACGCTGTCTCGCGCGGCCGGGTACCCGTCCCATGCATCCAGGTTATAGGGGACACGCCGCTGCGCGAGCAGCGCTCGCTGCTCATCGTTGCGCAGCGGTTCGGGTGTCGTTTGCGCAAGAAGGAAGTCGCCCAGGGTCTCCGCGGTGAACGCGCTGGCAACGCTCAGCGGGATCTCCATGCGGGCCATCAGGACCTGTGAGCCGAGCAGCTGCCAGGTCGCACTGGAGGCGGTCATGCGCGTCGACAGCCAGGCAGACTGCTCGGAACCGAGGAGCTGGCGCGATGCCGCGGATGCACCGCCGGCGAGGTAACTATCGAGGTCCACCTGCTCGTCGCGGCCGATCAGGCGCGTATCGAGCATGTGCAGCGACGCGAGAGTGCCGAAGTCGAACGAGCGATAGATCTTCTGCGGATCGGCCGCATCCGGCATGCGGATGGGAAGCCATTCGCGAAATGCCTGCGTCGCTGCTGCGCGACGCGCGGCGAAGCTTCCCTCGTTGGCCGGATCATGGTTCTGGGCGCCACCGGACCATGCGTTGTTCGCGACATCGTGATCGTCCCACACCGCGATCACGGGCAGCTTCGCATGCAGCGCGACCAGGTCCGGGTCCGAGCGGTTCTGACGATGGCGCTGGCGATAGTCGTCGAGTGACAGGATCTCTCGCGACGGCGTCGATTCGCGGTCGATCGCGATCGCAAGTTGTGATGCGTAGCCCAGCACGCCGTACTCGTAGATGTAGTCGCCCAGGTGAAGCACGGCATCGATGTCAGTGCGCTTCGCGAGATCGGCGCAGACATTGAAGTAGCCTGCCGGGAAGTTCGAGCACGAGACGACAGCAAGCCGAACCTGCGACACGCTGCCGACCGGCAAAGTCTTGGTTCGTCCCACGGGCGAGGCCTCGGAACCAAGAAAGAAGCGATAGAAGTACACGCTCGCGGGCTGCAATCCGGTCGCGTCTACCTTGACGGTGTAATCCTGCTCGGGCCCGCTGCCGATCGTGCCTCGCGCGACGATGGCGCCGAAGTTGGAATCGCTCGCAACCTCCCAGGTCAGGTTGAGCGCCCCCGGGCTGGCGACCGTGACGCGGGTCCAGAGAATGACGCGATCGGACAGTGGGTCGCCGCTGCCGACTCCCTGGGCAAAGGTCGGCGTCGTCTCGGGCGGCGGCGCACCGCCCGTGCCGCCAAGGCCCGCACCGAATCCGCCACCGCCACCACCACCGCAGCCATACATGCTGACGCCGGTGCCCGCGAACATGGCGTAGAGGATCGCGTTGCGAATGAAACTTCGGCGCGAGGGTTCGGCCGAGGTGGCGTCGGGGGCCGGCTCTGGGGCCGGGGCATTCGGACCGGTGGCGTCGCGCATGGTTCGCTCCTTGAGCCCGACGAGCCGGTCACGACCTTCGTGCCGACCTCCTGCCGGAGGGAAGCTGCATTGGAGATCGCGCTTGCGTCGACGCCCGTAGGCCTTGGCCAAGCGATCGCGTGCGGCAATCGCTTACAAGTTTTCGCACTCGGTTGCGCAACGATACATCGGATCAGGGCCCGGCAAATCCGCCCCCCAGCGCCACATAGAGCGACACCCCGTTCTGCAACGCAGTCGCCCGCAGCTGTATCAACTGCTGCTCCGCAGAAAAGAGATTTCGACGTGCATCGACCACCTCGAGGTAGATCGAGATGCCGTTCTCATATCGGAGCTCCGCCACCTCGGCGAGGCGTCGTTGCGCGAGCACCGCCGCCTCCTGCGCCGCAATCTGCTCCTGGTAGCGCCGCCGCCCGATCAGGGCTTCGGACACTTCGCTGAAGGCGGTCTGCACGGTGCGCTGGTAGAGGGCCACGAGTTCATCGCGCCGCGCCTGCGCCACGTCGAGTTGAGCCTGCCGCTGGCCGCCATCGAAGATCGGCAGGCTGACGAGGCCCCCGACCGACCATGCCTGGTTGCTGCTCTTGAACAGGTCGCCCAGTTCCGCCGAGGCAAAGCCCAGGTTGCCGGTCAGCGCGATGCGCGGAAAGAACGCTGCGCGCGCGGCGCCGATGTCGGCGTTGGCGGCGCGCAGTTGCTGTTCGGCCTGCAGCACGTCCGGCCGGTTGACCAGCAAGGCCGAAGGCAGGCCGGCATCCAGTTCGCCGAACTGGCCCGGGTCCTCGATGGCGCGCGTGGGTGGCAAGGGTCCCTCCACCGGCTTGCCGACCAGCACCAGCAGTTGGCTTCGCCGCTGCTCGGTCGTTCGCTGAAGCTCGGCCAGTTGCGTCTGCGCCTGCGTCACGAGGATGGCCGCCTGGTCGTAGTCGACGGTGGAGGTCACGCCTGCATCGAGGCGCAGCTTGGCAATTTCCAGCGCGTAGCGGCGTGCCTCGACGGTGTGCTGGGCCAGGTCGATGCCCTCCTCCCCGGCGCGGATGCTGTAGTAGCTCGCGGCGACGTTGCCGATCAGCGAGAGCCGGAAGGCGCGTTCACCCTCCACCGTCGCGAGATAGCGCCGTCTCGCCGCCTCGCTGAGGTTGCTCACGCGGCCCCAGAAGTCGAGCTCGTAGGACGCCATCGCGGCCTGCACGTTGTACTGGTTGAAGATGACCGAGGCGCTGGTGTTCGCCAGTTCGGGATCGATCGTGCTCAGCGGGGCCTGCGTGCGCGATGCGCCGGCATTGGCGTTGACCTGCGGCAGCCGCGCCGCGTCCTGGATGCGGTATTGCGCGCGAGCCTGTTCGATGCGGGCCACCGAGGCGACGAGGTCGCGGTTGTTGGCCAGGGCCGATGCGATCAGAAAGCGAAGCTGCGGGTCGCCGAAGAAGCTCTGCCAGCCGATCTCCGTGGCGAGCCGGCTGCCGCCCGGATCGGCCGCGTCGAAGACCTCCGCCACAGGCAAGTCCGGCTGGCGATAAGGCGGCGCGTGGTTGCACGCGGCCAGCGCGCAGCATGCGGCCAGGCACAGGACGACCGACTCACGCCTCACCCGAGCCTCCACGCGATTCACCGCCCGGCGCGCGCAGCGCCAACTCATCCGCCTCTTCGCTGTGCTTCTTCTCACGGCTCAGCCACTTGCGCGCGGCCACATAGAACAGCGGCGTGAAGAAGATGCCGAAGAAGGTCGCGGTGAGCATGCTGCCCATGACGCCGGTGCCCACCGCCTGCCGGCTCGCCGCGCCCGCGCCCGTGGCGAGCACCAGCGGCATCATGCCCAGCACGAAGGTGACGCTGGTCATCAGGATGGGGCGCAGCCGCTGCTGCGCGCCGTTCTTGGCAGCGGTCGCTGGGTCCTTGCCCTCGCTCTCTTCCTTGATCGCGAATTCGACGATCAGGATCGCGTTCTTGGCGGCGAGGCCGATGATGGTGATCAGGCCGATGTTGAAGTACACGTCGGCCGAAAGACCGCGCGCCATCGTCAGCAGCACCGCGCCGGCAACGCCGAAGGGGATGATGAGCAGCACCGCGACCGGGATGGCCCAGCTCTCATAGAGCGCCGACAGCAGCAGGAAGACCACCACCAGCGAAAGCCCGAGCAGCAGCGGGATCTGTCCACCGGCCTGCCGCTCTTCGAAGGCCGTGCCGGTCCATTCGTAGGCGAGGCTTCCTGTCAGCACCCGCTTGGCGATGCGCTCCATTTCGACAAGGGCCGCGCCGCTCGACTGTCCGGCCGCAGCTTGTCCCGAGAGCGTGGCCGACGGAAAGCCGTTGTAGCGTTCGAGCTGCTGCGGCCCGGAGATCCAGCGCACCCGCGTGAAGGCCGAGAAGGGCACTGATTCGTTCTGGTTGTTGCGCAGCCTCAGTGCGAGCACGTCCTCGGGGCGCATGCGCTGTGCCGCATCCGCCTGGATGAACACGCGCAGCACGTTGCCTTCGAAGACGAAGTCGTTCACGTAGTTGGAGCCGAAGCTCAGCGACAGGGCCTGGTTGACCTGCCCGATCTGCAGGCCCAGCGCGCGGGCCTTGATGCGATCGATGTCGACATAGAGCTGCGGCGCGGGCGGCAGCCCTTCCGCACGCACGCCGGCCAGGATGGGACTGGCGGCCGCCTCGGCCATCATCTGCTGGGTCGCCTGCTGCAGCGCCGCGCCGCCGATGCCGCTGCGGTCCTGGATCTTCATCGTGAAGCCGGTGGCATTGCCCAGCGATGGAATCGCGGGCGGGTCGAGCGCAAAGATCAACGCCTCGGGGATGTTCCTGAACGCCGCGTTGCTGCGCTGGACCAATGCGCTTGCGCTGTTCTCGCTGCCGGTCCGCTCCCCCCAGGGCTTCAGGTCGACGAAGGAAAGCGCCGCCGATTGCCCCTGTCCGAAGAAGCTGAAGCCCGTCACCGTCGCGACGTTGCGCACCTGCGGCTGCTGCTGCAGAAAGGCCTCGACCTGGTCGACCGCATGCTGGGTGCGGGCCGTCGTCGACCCCGGCGCGCCGGTGTAGGTCACGAAGATGTGGCCCTGGTCCTCGGTGGGCAGAAAGCCACCGGGCAGGCGCGCGAAGAGCCAGGCCGTCACCACGCAGGCGACAACAAAAACCAGAAGCCAGCGAAAGGGCCTGGCGATCATCCCGTCGACACCGCGGATGTACTTCGAGGTGCCGGCGTCCAGGCCCGCATTGAACCCGCCAAAGACGCGGTTCAGCATGCGCGCGGCGGCCCCCGGCTTGCGGCCTTCTGCCTCGCGTGCCAGCGTCGCGTCATCCTTGAGCAGCGCCGCGCACAAGGCCGCGCCGAGCGTCAGCGCGAGCACCGTCGACAGAAAGATCGACACCGTCAACGTCACCGAGAACTGCCGGTAGATGCCACCCGTCGACCCCGGGAAGAAGGCCATCGGAATGAACACCGCGACCAGAACCAGCGTGCTTGCGATGACGGCGCCCGAGATCTGCCCCATGGCCTTGACCGTCGCCTGGCGCGCATTGAGGCCGTCCTCGCGCATCACGCGCTCCACGTTCTCCACGACCACGATGGCGTCGTCGTTCAGGATGCCGATCGCGACCACCATGCCGAACAGCGACAGCAGGTTGATCGACATGCCGAACAGGTGCAGGCCGACGCAGGTTCCGATCAGCGCGACCGGAACGATCAGGGTGGGAATCAGCGTGGCGCGCCAGCTCTGCAGAAAGAGAAACACCACGACGGTGACCAGCAGCAGCGCCTCGATCATGGTGCGCACCACGCTGTTGACCGAGGTGTTGATGAAGGGCGTGGTGTCGAAGGGCACGCTCCACGTCATGCCCTGCGGAAAGGTCGGCTGCAGCTCGGTCATGCGCCGGCGCACTTCGGACGCCACGGCCAGCGCATTGGCGCCGCTCGCGAGCTGGATCGTCATGCCGGCGGCTTCCTTGCCGTTGACCGTGAATCCGAAGCCGTAGCTGTCGTTGCCCAACTCGACTCGTGCGACGTCGCCGAGCCGGACCGTGGAGCCGTCCGGGTTGGCGCGAACGATGATCTCGCGGAACTGCTCGGGCGTGGAGAAGCGGCTCTGCGTCACGATCTGGGCGTTGAACTCCGTCCCGCCCGCGACCGGCTGGTCGCCCAGCCCGCCGCTCGCGGTCTGGCTGTTCTGCTCCTGCACGGCGGCGAGTACTTCGCTCGCCGACAGGCCGAAGCCGCCGAGCTTGTCGCGGTCGAGCCAGATCCGCATCGCGAAGGACGAGCCGAAGAGCTGCACGTCGCCCACGCCCGCGATGCGCCGCAGTTCGTTGACGATGTTGTTCGACGCGAAGTTGCCGATCGCCGTCACATTGGACGCACCGCCCGTGGACTGCAACGCGATCAGCATCAGAAAGCCCGACGAGGCCTTGGTGACGGTGATGCCCAGCTGGCGCACCTGCAGCGGCAGGCGCGGCTCGACGCGGCTCAGGCGGTCCTGCACCTGCGTGCGCGCGATGTCCAGATCGGTTCCGGGCTTGAGCGTGACGGTGATCTGCGCGGTGCCGTTGGATCGGCTGATCGCGGACATGTAGAGGAAGTTCTCGATCCCGTTCATCTCGTCTTCGATGATCGAGGTGACCGTGCGGTCGAGCGTCTGGGCATCCGCGCCGCTGTAGACGGCCTGCACGTTGAGCGAGGGCGGCGCGACGTCCGGATACTGCTCGACGGGAAGGAGCAGCACCGCGATGAACCCGAAGAGCACCATGAACAACGCGATCACCCAGGCAAACACCGGGCGATAGACGAAGAAGCGATCCATGGATTGGCGTTCGCTCAGCGGGCTGTTCGAGCAGGTGCCGGCGCGGGCTGCGCGCTCACCTTCTGGCCCGGGCGGACCTTGTGCCAGCCATCGACGATGACCTGCTCGCCTGCCTGGAGGCCATCGAGGACGACCCACTCGCCGGCCTCCTGCGCACCGACCGCCACGTTGCGACGCACGACGGTGCCGTCGGGCGCGACGAGCGCCACACTGGCCGAGTTGGCATCGATCTGCACCGCACGTTCGGGCACGCGAATGCCCGTCTTGTGGATGCCCGATGCGATGCGCCCCCGCACGAACTGGCCCGGCAGCAAGGTGCGCGACGCATTCGGAAACTGCGCGCGGATCGTCTGTGTGCCGGTAGAGGGATCGACCGCAAGATCGGTGAAGTCGAGGTAGCCCGGCTCGCCGTACTCCTGCCCGTTCGCCAGGATCAGCCGCACTTCGACATGCGCCATGTCGGGCACCTTGAGCGCGCCCGCCCGCACCTGCTGCATGAAGTCGAGGATCACGGTGTTGGACTGCGTGAAGATGGCGCTGATCGGCTGCAGCTGGTTCACCTGCGTCATCAGCGTCGCGGCACTCGCGCTGACCAGCGCGCCTTCAGTGACCTGGGCGCGGCCCACGCGGCCGGCAATCGGTGCCCGCACGGTGCTGCGCTCGAAACGCAGCTGGGCGCGCGTCACTTCGGCACGCGCATCGCTCACGTTGGCCTCTGCTTGCCGCAAGGCGGTCTCCGCCGCTTCGAATTCCTGTGCGCTCACCGCCTGCCGGCTGACCAGCGGCCTGAAGCGCGAGACGATGGAGGCTGCATTGGAGCGCGCCGCCTCCGCCCGGCTCAACGCAGCCTTGGCCTGCTGCAACAGGGCGCTGTAGTCACGCGGGTCGATCAGGAACAAGGGCGCGCCCGCGGGCACGTCCGTGCCTTCCTGGTACAGCCGGCGCTCGACGATCCCGTCGACACGGGCCCGCACTTCCGCCGTCCGGACGGGCTCGATCCGGCCGGGGAGTTCGACGGTACTGGAAACAGGGGCTGCTTCGACCTTGACCACCAGAACGTTCGTCGGCGGTGCAGCGGCCATCGGCGAGGCTTGATCGTTGTTGCCACAGGCAGCGCAGGCGAGCGCAAGCAACTGGACGGCAATCAATGCAGGGCGTCTGGCTGATCGATGCGGCAATCGATGTTCCTTGGAGAAGGGATTCTTCGCGCTGGGATGCTCGACAGAATAGCAAAGTAGCGTGTCGGCGCGAGGCGCATCTTCGTCAAGCAGCGCGCCTGCCGACAGCAAGAACGTCCAGGTTTACAAGCGAGCGCCGTGCCGGTAAAAGCCACGAGCCCGCACCTGTTCGAGGCAACTCACCGGAGCCAAGTGGGAACATGATCTTTATGGGGCGTCTTGCCATTGCATGGGCGACGGTGGTGCTGTTCTTCCTTCTTGGAGATGCATGGCTGGCCGATCCCGGTGCGGGTTTGCGCGCGGCGGTGCTATTTCTCTGGCTGTTCGTGGTGATCCTCTGGTGCGCGTTCGGCGTCGTGGAGCAAGCGGACCATCTCGCGAACCTCCTCGGCGAGCCGCTGGGCTCGCTGGTGCTCACGCTGTCCATCGTGATCATCGAGGTCGTGCTGATCGCGGCGGTGGCGCTCGGCAGCGAGGCCACGCCGACGCTGGGACGCGACACGATGTTTGCCGTGGTGATGATCGCGCTGAACGCAGGGGTCGGGCTGGCCTTGCTACTGGGCGGGCTGCGACATCGCGAACAGGCCTACAACCTGCAGGGCGCCGTGGCGTATCTCGCGGTGATCATCCCGTTGGCGTCGATCGCGCTCATCCTGCCCAACTTCACGCAGGCTGTTCCGTCCGGGAGCCTGACGACCATCCAGGCGGTCTTCTTCTCGCTCTTCACCCTTCTGCTCTATGCCATCTTCCTGTTGATCCAGACCCGGCGCCACCAGGGATTCTTCGTCGAGGCGCCGGCCGAGGGGACCGCTCGAGCAGCTGCAGGCATGCACGAGAAGCGCAGTCCATCAGGCGCCGCGTTGGTGCGTCACACCTTCCTGCTCCTGGTCACGTTGCTGCCCATCGTGCTTCTGTCCGGGCGACTCGCCATGTTGATCGACCACGGCACTGCCGCGCTCGGAGCCCCTGCTGCCTTGGGCGGGGTACTCATCGCGATCATCGTCTTTGCGCCCGAAGGGATCACCGCGCTGGCGGCGGCGCGTGCCAATCAACTGCAGCGGTCGATCAACCTGTGTCTCGGGGCTGCGACCTCCACCATAGGGCTCACGGTACCGGCGATCCTCGTCATCGGGCTCATGACTGGAAAGACCATGATCCTCGGTCTCGATCCGACAGGCATGACTTTGCTCGTTCTCACCTTGATCCTGAGCACGCTCACGTTCTCCGGGCCGCGCACGACGGTCCTTGAGGGTGCAGTGCACCTGGTCGTGTTCCTCGTCTACGTGGTCCTGATCTTCAGCCCTTGAACCCGGTCTGGTGTAACCGCAGAGAAGGGCATAGGATGCGAACCCTTCGCGACCTCGCGTTGTCCAGCTTCTTCCAACGATGTTTGTGGAGGTGAGTCATGGCGCATAGAGAATCCGAGCCGCATCCGAATGCTGCAATGCAGCGCCGCAGACTGATCTGCGGGATCGGAGCGACCTTGGGGGCCGCAATGGTCGTCCCGCGCGGCGTGCACGCGCAGGCTGCCAAGGCCGCACCGGTCGGCCCGCCCAGCACCATCACCCAGCCGCCCCGCGACTTCAGCCACCGCGGCGCGCCGACCACCTATTTCACCGACCCCGACGTGCTGACGGTCGATCCGGCCTTCGACGGCCTGCGTCAGCCCAACGCCCCGATCCAGCGGCTCTGGACCGGCGCCTTGTGGGCCGAAGGGCCAGCATGGAATTCGGTTGGCCGTTTCCTCGTATGGAGCGACATCCCGAACAACCGCCAGCTTCGCTGGAGCGAGGATGACGGGCACGTCAGCGTGTTCCGGTCGCCCTCCAACAACAGCAACGGCAACTCGTTCGATTTCCAGGGACGGCAGCTCTCCTGCGAGCACCTGACGCGAAGAGTCGTGCGCTACGAACTCGATGGCTCGGCGACGATCCTCGCTTCGACCTTCAATGGCAAGCGGCTCAACTCGCCCAACGACATCGTTTCCCATACTGACGGCAGCTACTGGTTCACCGACCCACCCTACGGCGCCCAGCTCTATGAAGGCACGGTCGACGCCGCCGGCGGGCCCGCCAACAAGGCCGGGCGCCTGAACCCCAGGCTGGGGCAACCGCCGGAGATCGGCTCCTACAAGCGCGAGTTGCCGACCGCGGTCTACCGGCTGGACAAGAACGGCACGCTGACGCAGGTGGCCGGCGAAGACATCGTGCCGGACCCCAACGGCCTGTGCTTCTCGCCCGATTTCAAGAAGCTCTACATCGTCAGCACCGGCCAGGGGCCGGGCGACACCATTCCGGGTGGCAAGGGCGAGATGCATGTGTTCGACGTCGGAGCGGACAACAAGCTCAGCGGCGGCAAGCGCTTCAGCGACTTCATGATCGACGGCGTGAAGTGCGGGCCCGACGGTGTCCGGGCCGACGTGGACGGCAACCTCTGGTGCTCCAGCAACGCCGGGCGCAACGTGGGCTACAGCGGCGTGACGGTGTGGACGCCGCAAGGCAAGCTCATCGGCCGCATCCGGCTGCCCGAGGTCTGCGGCAATGTCTGCTTCGGCGGGCCCAAGCGCAACCGGTTGTTCATGGCGGCCAGCCAATCGCTGTACGCGGTCTACACGGCGACCCAGGGAGCCGCGCCGGCCTGAAGCATCCTTCTTCGAAGGGCTGGCGGAGCCCGGCGCGCATATAGTGAAGGCGGATCGGACGTGATCCCTATTGCCGGAGCTGCCCATGTCGCTTGCGAAATCGAAGTCCTGCCTTCTCGCCCTGCTGCTCTGCGTGCCGCTCTCCGCGCTCGCCATGACGACGACGACCACGCGCCCGCTCAATGTGCGCGGCGGCCCCGATCGGGCCTACGAGGTGGTGGCTGTTCTTCCTGCACGGACTTCCGTTCGCGTGAACGGTTGCATCAGCAACTGGCGCTGGTGCCGCATCGACTCCCGGCGTCACCGCGGGTGGGTCGACTCCCGGTACTTGCAGCACTCCGTTCGCGGCCGGGTGCCGGTCATCAACGACAGGCGCTGGTCGCCGTCCGGACCTGGACACTCCCGCCCTGCAGGCTGACGCCTCCTCGGGCGACAATGAACGCTCCATGCGCCAGTTGCTCATCCTCGCGATCGCGACCACGCTCGGCCTCGCGGCCGACGCCGAGGTGATCCGCTGCGAGGACGCCGCCGGCAACGTGAGCTATACCGATGGTTCGTGTTCGGCCGGCTCCAGGCCGGTGGGGCGCGTGTCGGTGCCGGAACCGGCGAGGCCGGCACGCGGTGGCGAGGATGTTCCCCGCGCCGCACTGCCACAGGGTTATCCGGGGGACGCCGTTCGGCCGATGCCGCAACCGTCAGGCCCCGCCATCATCGACTCCCGTGGCGCATCCGGCAGCAACGAGCAGTCCACCGATTCACGCTGGAGCGACCGTGGCGACGACCCCGTAGTGATCGACTACGGCTACCCCTACCCCGGCGGCGCCTATCGCCAGCCCCAGCGGCCGCGCGACATGCGGCCCCGAATCCGCAACTGCGACGCGCAGGGTTGCGAGGACAAGCAGGGCAACCACTACGACCGCTCCGGCCAGTTGGACCGCTACCGGAGCATCGACGGCAAGACCTGCCGGCCGGTGGGGACGACCACCATCTGCCGCTGAGCGGGGTCAGTTCGCGAGCCGGCCCGCAGTCAGCCGCAGCACGCGATCGCAGCGCAAGGCGAGGCTCTCGTCATGCGTGACCATCACGAAGGCAGTCCCCCGGTCGTGCGCCAGCTGAAGCATCAGCGCAAAGACGCCGTCGGCGGTCGCGCGATCGAGGTTGCCGGTCGGCTCGTCGGCCAGCACGCAATCCGGCTGCGTCACCAGCGCACGCGCAATGGCCACGCGCTGGCGTTCGCCGCCCGACAGCTCGGCGGGCCGGTGCTGCACCCGTTCGTCGAGGCCCACGGCTTTGAGCATGGACACTGCCGCATCCGTCGACTGGGCGGGTGGCATGCGCCGGATCTTGAGCGGCATCGCCACGTTGTCGAGCGCGCTGAACTCCGGCAGAAGGTGATGGAACTGATAGACGAAGCCGAGGTGCATGTTGCGCAGGCGGCCCTGCTCGGCCGCGTCCACGTGCGCGATGTTCTCGCCATGCAGTTCCACGCTGCCGGCCGTGGGCGCGTCGAGCCCGCCCATCAGATGCAGCAGCGTGCTCTTGCCGGAGCCCGAGGCGCCGACGATCGCGAGCGTCTCGCCCGCGTGCACGTCGAGATCGACGCCATGCAGCACGGTGAGATCGATGCGGCCTTCATGGAAGCGCTTGGTCAGTCCGCGGACTTTCAGCACCACATCACTCATAGCGCAACGCCTCCGCGGGATTGACGCGGCTCGCGCGCCAGCTCGGGTAGAGGGTTGCCGCGAAAGCGAGGATGAGCGAGATCACCGTGATCGGCACGATGTCGCCGCGCTGGGGGTCGCTCGGCATCTTGCTGATGAGGTAGATGTCCTTCGGCAGGAAGCTCGCATGGAACAGCCGCTCCAGCGCCGGCACGATCACATCGATGTTGTAGGCAATGCCCAGCCCCAGCAGCAGGCCGCCGAGCGTGCCGATGACGCCGACCATCGCGCCCTGCACCACGAAGATGCCCATGATGCTCTTCGGGCTCGATCCCAGCGTGCGCAGGATCGCGATGTCGGCGCGCTTGTCCGTCACTGTCATCACCAGCGTCGAAACGAGATTGAAGGCCGCGACGGCGACGATCAGCGTGAGGATGATGAACATCATGCGTTTCTCGACCTGCACGGCCGCGAACCAGGTCTTGTTGGCGCGCGTCCAGTCGCGGATCAGGAAAGAGCCCGGCAGCGTGGCGCCGAGTTCCTCGGCCACCTCGCGCGCCTGGTGCAGGTTCTTGAGCTTGAGGCGCACGCCGGTCGGGCCTTCGAGCCGGAACACGCGCGCGGCGTCCTGCTCGTGGATCATGGCGAGCGCCGAGTCGTATTCGTAGTGGCCCGAATCGAAAGTGCCGACCACGGTGAACGGCTTGAAGCGCGGCAGCACGCCGGCCGGCGTGACCTGTCCGCCCGGCGCCACCAGCGTGACCTGGTCGCCCACGCGCACGAAGAGCGATCGCGCCAGTTCGACGCCCAGCACGATGCCGAACTCGCCCGGCACCAGTTTGTCGAGCGCGCCCTGCTGCGCGGTCGTGGAAATGTCGGTCACCTGGGGTTCCAGCGTCGGCTCGATGCCGCGCACCAGTGCGCCCTTCATGTCTTCGCCGCGCGCGATCAGCGCCTGCGCGGCAATGAAGGGCGCGACGCCGACCACCTGGGGGTTCTTGCGCGCGCCGGCCATGATCGCGTCGAGATCTCCGAGCGCCTGGCCGTCACGCGAGAAGATCTCGATGTGCGAGATCACGCCGAGCATGCGGTCGGTCACTTCCTTCTGGAAGCCGTTCATCACGCTCAGCACGATGATCAGTGCCGCCACGCCCAGCGCAATGCCGAACATCGAGACACCGGAGATGAAGGAAATGAAGCCGTTGCGCCGCGTGGCCCGGCCCGCGCGCGTGTAACGCCAGCCGAGTTGCAGTTCGTAGGGAAGTCGCATCAGGCCTCCCGCCGGGCCGCCCCAAGGGAGGCCTGCACCCCCTCGGGGGGCAGCGAATACACGAAGTGATGAGCGTGGTGGCTGTTCATCGCCGGGATTGTGGCATCCCGGACAATAGGCCCATGTCAGCCTTGCTCTCTTCCCGCCATCTCCTGATTCCCTTCGCCGGCCGTGGCTCGCCCGCTTGCCGCGAGGCGCTGGCGGGATTGCGCCTGCCGAAGCTCGAAGCGCTCCTGTCCCGGCTGACGCTCGTCCACGAGGACGTGCAGGACGACAGCACACTCTCGCCGCCGCACGAGCGTGCGCTCGCCGATGCCCTGGGCATTGCAGCAGCGGACGGCTGCATCCCCTGGGCAGCGCTGGAAGCAAGGCAGTCCGGCCTGGCGTCAGCCGAGGACAGCGCAAGCTGGGGCATGGCGACGCTGTGCCACTGGCAGGTGGGCATCGACGACGTGGTGCTGGGCGACCCGGCGGCGATCGAGATCGACGCCGCCGAATCCGCTGCGCTGCTGGCGGCCGCGCACCCCTTTTTCGAGGAAGATGGCATCGCGCTGCACGCATCGGCCACGCCCGGCCGTTGGCTGGCAAACGGCAAGATCTTCGACAACTTGTCGACGGCATCGATCGATCGCGCGGTCGGCTTCCCCATTTCGCAGTGGTCGCCTTTGTCCGATGCGGCGCGACCCCTGCGCAGGCTCCAGAACGAAATGCAGATGCTGCTCTACACCGAGAGAGTGAACGACGCGCGCACGGCGCGCGGCGTGCCACCGATCAATTCCTTCTGGCTCAGCGGCACAGGCCACCTGCCGGATTCCTTAGCCCCGAACCATCCCGCCCCCATCGTCGCCGACACGCTGCGCACGCCCGCTTTGCGCGATGACGGCGCCGGATGGGCGTCAGCGTGGCAGGCGATCGATGCCGGCCCAGTGGCGGAACTGCTCGACGACTACACGCGCGGCGCCGAGGTCACGCTCACGCTGTGCGGCGATCGCGGCACGCGACGCTTCGGCGTGCAATCACGCGGCATGGTGCGGTGGGCCAAAAGCCTGTTCAACCGACCGGGCGCGGCCAACGCGCTGGAGGCGCTGTGATCATGAAGATCGTCGCCCGCGACATCCCCCCGCGCAGCGCCTGGGCGCTCGAACAGGCCGGCGTGCATCCGCTGCTGGCGCGGCTCTACGCCGCGCGCGGCGTGCTGGGCAAGGAAGAACTCGACGACGGCCTCGCGCGCCTTCTGCCGCCCAACACGTTGCGCGGCACACGCGAGGCGGCCGTGCTGCTGGCCGATGCGATACGCGACGACAAGCGCCTGTGCGTCGTCGCCGACTACGACTGCGATGGCGCGACCGCCTGCGCCGTCGCCGTGCGTGGGCTGCGCCTGCTCGGCGCCAGGCACGCGAGCTATCTCGTGCCCGACCGCGTGACCGATGGCTACGGCCTCACGCCTCCGATCGCCGAGCGCGTGGCGGACAGCGGCGCCGACATGCTCATCACGGTCGACAACGGCATCGCGAGCGTCGAAGGCGTGGCGGCCGCCAAGGCACGCCATCTGTCGGTGCTGGTGACCGATCACCACCTCCCGGGCTCGTCGCTGCCCGAGGCCGACGTGCTCGTGAATCCGAACCAGCCCGGCTGCGACTTCGAGAGCAAGAGCATCGCCGGCGTGGGCGTGATGTTCTACGTGCTGCTCGCGCTGCGCTCCGAGTTGCGCACGCGCGGCGTGTTCGACGTGGCGACGCAACCCAAGCTCGACGCCCTGCTGCCCCTGGTCGCGCTCGGCACCGTGGCGGACGTGGTTCGGCTCGACGCCAACAATCGCCGGCTGGTCGCCCAGGGCCTGCGTCGCATCCGCGCCGGTGCCATGCCTGCCGGCATCGCGGCGCTCTTCAAGGCGGCAGGCCGCAATGCGGCATCTGCAACCACCTTCGACTTCGGCTTTGCGCTCGGCCCGCGCATCAACGCCGCAGGACGTCTTGCCGACATGACGCTCGGCATCGAATGCCTGCTGACCGACGACGCCGGCCGCGCGGATGAACTGGCGCGCACGCTCGACGGCATCAACCGCGAGCGGCGCGACATCGAAGGCGGCATGCGCGACAAAGCGCTCGTGCTCGCGGAATCGCTGTTCGACGACACACAAGCACCGCCTGCTGCGATCAGCGTGTTCGGCGCGGATTTCCATGAAGGCGTGGTCGGCATCGTCGCCTCGCGCATCAAGGAACGCTTCCACCGGCCGACTTTCGTCTTCGCGGCGAGCGGCGCCGATGGCAAGTCGCACGAGCTCAAGGGCTCGGGCCGATCCATTCCTGGCTTTCATCTGCGCGATGCACTCGACCTCGTCGCCAAGCGGCATCCCGGCGTGCTGCTGCGCTTCGGCGGCCATGCGATGGCGGCCGGCTGCACCGTGGCGCGGGAGCAATTCCCGACCTTCGAACAGGCGCTCGCCGAAGTGGCACAGGAGTGGCTCGACGCCGCGACCCTCACACGCCGGCTGGACACCGACGGACCGCTCGCGCCGGAGTACCTGCGCGTGGATCTGGTAGATACGCTGCACCGCGAGGTGTGGGGCCAGGGCTTTGCGCCGCCGACCTTCAGCGAGGAAGTGGAAGTGGTTTCGCAGCGCCTCGTCGGCGAGAAGCACCTGGCCCTGAAGCTCAAGCACCGCGGCAAGCCGGTGGACGGCATCTGGTTCGGCCACACCGAGCCGCTGCCGCCCAAGGTGGTCATCGCCTGGCGGCTCGATGCGGACGAATGGCAAGGGGTGCGTCGCGTCAGGTTTCTCGTGGAGGGCGCGGAGGTCTGAAGCTTCCGGGCCTGCCGCGCTTCAGAATCCCTTGAACTCGTGGTTGAGCCCGATCACGTACACCCTCGGGCTGCCCGCCACGCTGCTGCGCGCGGCGCTCACATCGACACTGATCAACGGCGTGACGCTGAATCGCGCCCCCACGCGTGACGTCCAGAAACCGAAGGCGCGGAAGCGCTCGAACATCAGGCTCACCCGGTCATTCAGCGCCCATTCGCCCTGAAGCCCGCCGCGCCCTGTGCGTTCGCCGGTCACCGTCGACCAGTCGGCCCCGAGATTGGCGTTGATCCACAGGCTGTCGAGCGCGCGCCAGCTCACGGGCAGCAGGACCTGTCCGCCCGTGTGGCCGCCGTGCGTGACATCGGCAACGACGCCCGCGGACACCGCCGCGACCAGCGTCGCATCGGCGCCCTGGCCGAACCAGGTCCACTTGACCTGCGGCCCCAGCACCACGCCATACAGCTCCGGCACGGAATAGCGATCGAAATTGAAGCTCAGTTCGACGGGTCCGACCCGGCATGCGGGCCCCAGGTGAAAGTCCGTGACGGGCTCGGGCCCGAAGCGCCCGTACCAGGTCTCGTTCTGGCATTGGCCGGGGTCCAGCGTGAAGGCGTCGTCGACATCGAAGTGGCCGCCCGCCCGCGCGGTGACCGCGAACAGCCACAGCAGGATGAGGACGACGTGTCGGTGCATGGCGGCCGATTCTAGAAGCCGTGCATGTCGGCTTCGCGGCCATCATGCGCCCGCCGCGCCCCATCGGCTACGGCTTCAGATCTCGAACTGCGGCTGCAATTCGCGGATTCGCTTCATCGCCACGCCGGCCGCTGCCGTGCGTGTCTCGACGCCAAGCTTCACGTACACGCGTTCCAGATGCTTCTTCGCGGTCGCGGGACTGCTGCCGAGGATTTCGCCGATGTCCTTGTTGGTTTTGCCCTTGACGACCCAGTAGAGCACCTCGGCCTCGCGCGCGGTGAGCTTCAGGCTCAGGCTCATGGCTTCGATGACCGCGGTGTCGGAGACCTCGCGCATGATGATCAGCCAGTCGTCGCCATCGTCGTCGTGGCCGGTCTGCTGGTGCAGGCGCACATTGAGGCCCGTCGCGCCCTGCTCGATCGTCAGCACGGGCGGTTCGATCTGGCGCTGCTGCGCATCGGGCAGATGGCGACGCAGCCAGTCGAGCACGACGGGCGGTGTCACCGGCGCGCTGGTGCCGCAGTAGCGCAGCAACAGGTCGCGCGCCAGCACGGTCTGCCAGATGAGTTTGCCCTCGGGCATGCGCACTGTGAAGCTCGCGTAGCCGAAGGCATCGAGTGCATTCCGCGCTTGGCCGGCCTGCTGCGCCTCCTGGCGTGCGCGACGGGCGCCTTGCAGATGCACGTTCATGCGCGCCAGGACTTCCTTGGGCTTGATCGGCTTGGTGACGTAGTCGACGCCGCCCGCTTCGAGCGCGGCGACCAGGTGCTCGGTCTCGGTGAGCCCGGTCATGAAGACGATCGGGATGTGCGCCGTCGCGGCGTCGGCCTTGAGGCGGCGCGCGACTTCGAAGCCGTCGATGCCGGGCATCATCGCGTCGAGCAGCACGATGTCGGGCCGCGCCTGCGCGGCGCGCTGCAAGGCCTGCTCGCCGCTGGTGGCGACGAGCACGGTGTAGCCGGACTCGTCGAGCGCGTCGTGCAGCACGGCGAGGTTGTCCGGCACGTCGTCGACGATGAGAACCAGGTCGCTGTTGCCCGCGCTGCCGCGCAGCGCGCTGACGAGTGGCGTGGCCGTGCTCAAGATGTGCCCACCGCCGCAGTCAGGACGCGACTCATCGCCTCAAACTGAAATTGACGCGCCAGAGCGCGTTGTGCCGCTGTCCATGCGGCGCATTCAGGCTGTGCCGAATCGATGTCATCGAGCTGGTTCATGATCCCTCGAAAGTAACCGAGGCCTACTACCTCTTCGAGCGCGCGCAGGCGCTCGGCAGAAGGCACCACGGCAGTGGCTGGTGCGGACGCAGGCGGC
The DNA here is from genome assembly GCF_030317005.1 of Variovorax sp. J22R115. NCBI lineage: Bacteria > Pseudomonadati > Pseudomonadota > Betaproteobacteria > Burkholderiales > Comamonadaceae > Variovorax > Variovorax sp. J22R115. The sequence goes on from NZ_JASZYM010000013.1 coordinate 257,293, forward strand.
TCCGCGGCCTGGTCGTTCCAGCGCAGTTCGAGCCGGCGTTCCAGCCAGTCGAGCAGTTCGCTGTGGCGCACCGGCTTGACGAAGAAGTCCTCTGGCGCGATACCGACGTCGTTGTCCAGGCGCTTGTCGAAGGCATTGGCCGACACGATCGCGACCGCGGCGTTCGCGAGGCCGAGCGCGCGCGAACGACGGATCGTCTCCCACCCGTCGATGCCCGGCATTGCCAGGTCGACGAACATCGCATCGGGCCGCCAGCCGGCCGCGATCAGGTCGAGCGCATCGTGGCCGCTCGCCGCCGTGCGCAGTTCGAATCCCAGCGGCGAGAGCACGTGCGAGAGCAGTTCGCGATCGGCCTCCTCGTTGTCGACCACCAGCAGCCGCCGGCGCGGGCCTTCGTAGCCCCGCCGCACACGCACCACGGGCGCCGCCACCCTCCGCACGCTTGCAGCTTGCACTTCGTGCACGTGAGGCAGGAACAGGCGCAGGCGAAACACCGAGCCTGCGCCGGGCGTGCTCTGCACGGTCATCTCGCCGCCCATCAGATCGATGAGCATCTTCGCGATCGTGAGTCCGAGGCCGGCGCCGGGCGCTGCAGGGCCGGCGATCGCTCCACGCGCGAAGGGCTCGAAGATGCGGCCCAGTTCCTCGACCGACATGCCCGGTCCGGTGTCCTCGATCTCGATCGCGGCGAACTCGCGTGCATACCTCAGGCGCAGCGTGACCTGTCCCACGGCGGTGAACTTGATCGCATTGCCCAGCAGGTTGATGAGGATCTGCCGCACACGCTTCTCGTCGGCACGCACCAGTTCCGGCAAGGCGCCGGTGGGCTCGAAGCGGAAGGCCAGGCCCTTGTCCTCGGCCTGCAGTTCGAACATGTCGGCGAGCTCGCTCATGAGTTCGGCGAACTGCATCGGCTTCGCATTCAGCCTGAGCTTGCCGGCTTCGATGTGGGCGATGTCGAGCGTGCCTTCGATCAGCGACAACAGGTGCTCGCCGCCTCGCTTGATGACCGCGACCGCTTGCCGGCGATGCGGCGGCACGGCGGCGTCCTCGCCCATCAGTTGCGCATAGCCCAGGATGCTGTTGAGTGGCGTGCGCAATTCATGGCTGATGGCGCTGATGTAGCGGCTCTTGGCCTGGTTGGCCTGGTCTGCCTGTTCGCGCGCCTGGTCGGCGGTCTGCTTGGCGGCCTGCAGTGCGCGGTCGGTCTCGCGGTGCAGTTCGATCTCGCGCACCAGCAGATGGGTCTGGCGGTTCGATTCCTCCTGCGCGACCTTGCGGCTCTGATGCGCAAGCACCAGCCACCAGGCGACGATGCCCGCGATCACCAGCAGCGCCATGTAGGCCTTGAGGAAGCCCGAGCGCAGCGAAACGGGCCGCAGGTCGGCCAGCGCGCTCTCGGTCAGGGCGGTTTCGCCGAGCGCGCGCAGTTCCTGCTGATAGAGCACGCCGAAGACGGCGGCCAGCAGCGGCACGACGATCAGCATCAGCAGCAGGAAGTGGCCGAGGCCCGTGTCGAGGTACGGCCACACGCGGCGCGGCAGCAGCCAGCGCAAGGCGCCCGACCATTGCGCGGACAGGCTCGCCTGCGGCTTGCACAGATCGCCGCAGCGCGCATCGAGCGTGCAGCACAGCGAGCAGATCGGCCCCTGATAGGCCGGGCAGTGCGCCATGTCCGGCCCCTCGTACTCGCGTTCGCAGATGGCGCAGCGCTGTGTGCTGAGCCGGCGGTAGCTGCCCGCATCGGATTCGACGCGCGCCCAGCGCACTGCAGAGCGCCGCGCGGCCGGCGCGAACGGAGCGGCACCGCGTTCGTCGGAGACACGCGCGATGTAGTACTTGCCGCGCGTGGCCCAGGCGATAAGCGGCGCCGTGACGAAGGCCGTGCCCAGCGCGATCAGCGCCGAGAAGGCCTGCGCCAGCGGCCCGAACACGCCGAGGTGCGCGGTGATCGACAGCACGGACGCCAGCGCCATGGCGCCGACGCCGACCGGATTGATGTCCCACAAATGCGCTCGCTTGAACTCGATGCCCGGCGGGGAGAGACCCAGCGGCTTGTTGATGACCAGGTCGGCCACGACCGCCATCATCCAGGCGATGGCGATGTTGGCGTAGAGGCCGAGCACGTCGCCCAGGGCCTCGAACACGTTCATCTCCATCAGCATGAAGGCGATGAGCGCGTTGAATACCACCCACACGACGCGCCCCGGGTGGCTGTGCGTCACGCGCGAGAAGAAGTTGCTCCACGCCAGCGAGCCCGCATAGGCGTTGGTGACGTTGATCTTGAGCTGCGAGATGACGACGAACACCGCCGTCGCCGCGACCGCCCAGCCGTAGTTGGGAAAGACGTACTCGTACGCGGCGAGGTACATCTGGTTCGGATCGACGGCGCGCTCGGGCGGCACCATGTGACTGATCGCCAGGTAGGCCAGCAGTGCGCCGCCCAGCATCTTGAGCACGCCGAGCACCACCCAGCCCGGCCCGCCCGCGAGCACCGCCGCCCACCAGCGCCCCCGATTGGCTGCAGTGCGCGCCGGCATGAAGCGCAGGTAGTCGGCCTGCTCGCCCATCTGCGTGATCAGCGCGATGCCGACCGTGAGAGCAGCACCAAAAAGGTGCAGATCAAAACCGATCGAAGACGACTTGACACCGACATAGTGCGAGATGCCCGAGAACGCACCAGGATCGCGCGCGAGGACGTAGCCGAAGGGCACGACCAGCATCAGCAACCAGATCGGCTGCGTCCAGACCTGCAGCCGGCTGATCGCCGAGATCCCGTGCGTAACGAGCGGGATCACGACCAGCGCGCACACCAGGTAGCCCCAGACCGGGGGGATGCCCAGCGCCAGTTCCAGCGCATAGGCCATCACCGCTGCTTCGAGCGCGAAGAAGATGAAGGTGAACGACGCGTAGATCAGTGAGGTCAGCGTCGAGCCGATGTAGCCGAAGCCGGCGCCGCGCGTGAGCAGGTCCATGTCGACGCCATAGCGCGCCGCGTAGACGCTGATCGGCAGGCCGGCCAGAAAGATGATGAGCCCCGTGACCAGGATGGCCCAGAAGGCATTGACGAAGCCGTACTGCACCAGAAGGGTGGCGCCGACCGCCTCCAGGATCAGGAACGAGGCCGCACCGCCGAAGGCCGTGTTCGCGACGCGCCATTCCGACATGCGCCGGAAGCGCTGCGGCGTGTAGCGCAGCGCATAGTCCTCCAGCGTTTCGCTGGCGACCCAGCTGTTGTAGTCGCGCCGGACCTTGACGATGCGCTGCGGCGCTTCGTCGCTCGGAGCGGGGGGAACGGCGGTGGAGTGCACATAGGGATGCGTGCAACAGTCATGCCCGTTCGAGAGCCGCCACGGAACCGGCTTGGAGGGGTGCGCAACAGAAGGCATGACTGTTGCAAAGACTTGGGCATGGAACTGACACCGCGCGAAAAAGACAAGCTGCTGATCTTCACGGCGGCGCTGCTGGCCGAACGGCGCCGCGCCCGCGGCCTGAAACTCAACTACCCGGAAGCCATCGCGCTGATTTCGGCGGCCGTGATGGAGGGCGCGCGCGACGGCAAGAGCGTCGCCGCACTCATGAGCGAAGGCCGCAACGTGCTCACGCGCGCGGACGTGATGGACGGCATTCCGGAGATGATCCCGGACATCCAGGTGGAAGCCACATTCCCGGACGGCACCAAGCTGGTGACCGTGCACCAACCGATCGTATGACTCACCCCCAGGCTCGCGCACTTCGTGTCGCTCTCCTGAAACTGAATAACAACCGAGGATCTGCCATGCGTTTTTATCGTTCTGCACTTGCCTTGCTTGCAGCGCTGCCGCTGGTTGCCAGCGCGCACCCCGGCGTCGACGGCGGACACCACCACGGCTTCGTCGCCGGTTTCTTTCACCCCCTGACCGGTGCAGACCACCTGGCCGCGATGGTGGCCGTGGGCCTGTGGAGCGCGCTCACGGCGCGCCGCGCCTGGCCCGATCTCCTGTGGGCGCCTCTGGGCTTTTCCGTGATGCTGCTGGCCGGCGCGGTGGCGGGCCTGGGCGACGTGCAACTGCCTGCGGTCGAGCCGATGATTGCCGCCTCGCTGCTGGTGCTGGGGCTGCTGGTGGTCACGCAACGCCGTCTGCCGGCCTTGGCCGCCGCAGCGCTGGTCGGCGTCTTCGCCGTGTTCCACGGCATCGCGCACGGCCAGGAGCTGGCCGGTGAATCTGCGGCCGCGATGACGCTCGCGGGCATGCTCGCCGCCACCGTGGCGCTGCACGGGGCAGGCATCGCGGTCGGTTGGTCGCTGCGCCAGAGCCATCGCTGGCTGCCGCGCCTTGCCGGCGCCGCCGTGGCGATGTTCGGCGTCGCCCTCCTCGGCGGCCTGGCCTGAGGCAGCGCCGATGATCCCCGGCGAACTCATCACCGACGAGGGCGAGCACATCCTCAACCCCGGACGCCGCACGCTGACGCTGGTGGTGCAGAACACAGCCGACCGGCCGATCCAGGTCGGCTCGCACTATCACTTCGCGGAGACCAACGGCGCGCTGGGCTTCGACCGCGAGGCCGCGCGCGGCATGCGCCTGAACATCGCATCGGGCACCGCCGTGCGCTTCGAGCCCGGCCAGCAACGGACGGTCGAACTCGTGGACTTCGCCGGCGACCGCGTGGTCTACGGCTTTCGCGGCCTCGTACAAGGAAAACTCTGAATGGCAACGATCGGCCGCCGCGCCTACGCGGAAATCTTCGGCCCCACCTTGGGTGACCGCATCCGGCTCGCCGACACCGACCTGGTGATCGAAGTCGAGGAGGACTACACGCTGCATGCCGGCGGCTACGGCGAAGAAGTGAAATTCGGCGGCGGCAAGACCATCCGCGACGGCATGGCACAGGGCCAGCGCACGCGCGCCGAAGGCACCGTGGACACGGTGATGACGAATGCACTGATCCTCGACCACTGGGGCATCGTGAAGGCCGACATCGGCCTCAAGGACGGACGCATCGTCGCGATCGGCAAGGCCGGCAACCCCGACGTGCAATCGGGCGTGGACATCGTCATCGGTCCGGGCACCGAGGTGATCAGTTGCGAAGGCAACATCGTCACCGCGGGCGGCATCGACAGCCACATCCACTTCATCTGCCCGCAGCAGATCGAGGAGGCGCTGGCCTCGGGCGTGACCACCATGCTCGGCGGCGGGACCGGACCCGCCACCGGCACCTTCGCCACGACCGCGACGCCGGGGCCGTGGCACATCGAGCGCATGCTGCAGGCGGCCGACGCCTTCCCGATGAACCTCGGCTTTCTCGGCAAGGGCAATGCCAGCCTGCCGGCCGCGCTGCACGAGCAGATCGATGCGGGCGTGATCGGCCTCAAGCTCCACGAGGACTGGGGCACCACGCCGGCTGCCATCAGCAACTGCCTGGACGTGGCCGACGCGACCGACACTCAGGTCGCCATCCACAGCGACACGCTCAACGAATCGGGCTTCGTCGAGAACACCATCGCCGCGGTCGGCGGCCGCGGGATTTGCGCGTTTCATACGGAAGGCGCGGGCGGCGGCCACGCACCGGACATCCTGTGCGTGGTGGGCGAGGCGAACTTCCTGCCTTCGTCGACCAATCCGACGATGCCCTACACGGTGAACACGCTCGACGAGCACGTCGACATGCTGATGGTGTGCCATCACCTCGACGCCGGAATTCCCGAGGACCTCGCCTTTGCCGAAAGCCGGATTCGCAAGGAAACGATCGCGGCCGAGGACATCCTGCACGACATGGGCGCCATCAGCATGTTCAGTTCCGACAGTCAGGCCATGGGCCGTGTAGGCGAAGTGATCATCCGCTGCTGGCAGACCGCCCACAAGATGAAGGCGCAGCGAGGCAAGCTTCCGGAAGACGAGTCACGCAACGACAACTTCCGCGCCAAGCGCTACGTCGCCAAGTACACGATCAACCCCGCGATCTCGCACGGCATCGCGCACGAAGTGGGCAGCATCGAGGTCGGCAAGTGGGCCGATCTGGTGGTGTGGAAGCCAGCCTTCTTCGGCGTCAAGCCATTCACGATCATCAAGGGCGGCAGCATCGCGATGGCCGCGATGGGTGACCCGAACGCATCGATCCCGACGCCGCAGCCGGTGCATTACCGGCCCATGTTCGGTGCCTTCGGCGGCTCGCTGGCAAGGAGTTCGCTGACTTTCGTTTCGCAAGCCGGGCTTGCGGCGGACATCGGCCGGCGCTACGGGCTTGTCAAAAACCTGAGTGCGGTGAAGAACATCCGGAGCGTCAGGAAGCAGCACATGGTGCACAACGCGTTCACACCGAAGATGGAGATCGATGCGCAGACCTATGCGGTGCGCGCCGACGGGCAACTGCTGACCTGCGATCCGGCAATCTCGCTGCCGATGACGCAGCGGTATTTCCTGTTCTAGGTTCGAAGATGCGCGCGGATCGACAATCCGCATTCATTCGAACAACCTGCCTCCCATGCTCACCGCCAACAAACTCATGCCCCAGGGCGGCGGCCTCGCGCCCGTCCTGCTCAAGCGCGCCGCCACTGTCGAACTCGACTGGGACGTCCGCCAGAAGAGCCGCTTCGACACCACCGATTCGCAGGGGCGCCGGATCGGCGTGTTCTTGCCGCGCGGCACGGCCGTGCGTGGCGGCGACGTGCTGGTCGCCGAGGACGGCTCGCTGGTCAAGGTGATCGCCGCGCGCCAACCGGTGCTGGTCATCACGCACTGCAGCGAACACGGCACGCCCTTCGACCTGATGCGCGCGGCCTATCACCTCGGCAACCGGCACGTGCCGATCGAACTCAAACCCGACCACCTGAAGATCGAACCCGACCACGTGCTGGCCGGCATGCTGCGATCGATGCACCTGATCGTGCGCGAGGCCGATGAAGCCTTCGAGCCCGAAGGCGGGGCCTATGGCGCGCATGGTGGTGGACATGGGCATTCGCACGGCGCGGGGCCGGTAGGGCCGGTGCTGCATCCGGACGCCTATGCCGGCTCGCACACCCCTGGCGATCACGATCACGATCACGATCACGATCACGATCACGACCATGACCACTCGCACGGCCATTCGCATTGATGGATGACGCGCCGGCCGCCCTGTCCGCAGCGAGCTTCCTGCAACTGATCTGGCTCGCGTCACCCGCGCTGCCGGTGGGCGGCTTCTCCTATTCCGAAGGGTTGGAGGCCGGCATCGAATGGGCCGGGCTCGGCACCGAGCGGGCCGCTTCCGACTGGCTCGTCGACCAGCTTCACCTGAGCCTTGCGCGCACCGACCTCGCCGTCCTGGCGCAAGCCATCCCTGCCTGGCGCAGCGGCGACATGCCACGCGTCAGCGCGCTCAATGCCTGGGTCTTCCAGACCCGCGAATCCGCCGAGTTCCTGTTGCAGACCGAGCAGATGGGCCGCTCCTTCGTCGAATGGCTCAAGCTGCATCACGACGATGCGGCAACGGTGTTCGAAGACCTGCCCGCGAGCTACCCGATCGCCTTCGCCTTCGCGGCGAGCCGCACCGAGGCAGCATTGCGCGATGCCTGCCTCGCCTTTGCTTTCGGCTGGGCCGAAAACATGATTGGCGCCGCGGTCAAGGCCGTGCCGCTGGGCCAGAGCGCGGGCCAGCGCATGCTGGGCCGACTGGCCGCGGAAATTCCCACGGCGGTCGATCTTGCGATCACACTCACGGATGATCGCCGGCAGGCTTTTTCACCCATGCTCGCGGTGCTCTCCGCCCGGCACGAAACCCAGTACTCGCGTCTCTTCCGAAGCTAAAGCACGTCAGCACCTATGTCCTCCGCCCTCCACCACATCGCTCACCGCACCAAGAAACTGCCGCCGCTTCGCGTGGGCATCGGCGGCCCCGTCGGCTCCGGCAAGACTACGCTGCTGGAGATGCTCTGCAAGACGATGCGCGACAAGTACGACCTCGTCGCCATCACCAACGACATCTACACCAAGGAAGACCAGCGCCTGCTGACGGTGGCCGGCGCCTTGCCGGCCGAGCGCATCATGGGCGTGGAAACGGGCGGCTGCCCGCACACCGCGATCCGCGAGGACGCATCGATCAACCTGGAGGCGATCGACCGCATGCTGGTCCAGTTCCCGGATGCCGACGTGGTGTTCGTCGAGTCCGGCGGCGACAACCTCGCGGCCACCTTCAGCCCCGAGTTGTCGGACCTCACGATCTACGTGATCGACGTCGCAGCCGGCGAGAAGATCCCCCGCAAGGGTGGCCCCGGCATCACGAAGAGCGACCTGTTCGTGATCAACAAGACCGACCTGGCGCCCTACGTCGGCGCCGACCTGGGCGTGATGGAGGCGGACACGAAGCGCATGCGCAAGCAACGGCCTTTCGTGATGACCAATCTCAAGACGCGCGCTGGCCTCGCGGAGGTGGTGTCCTTCATCGAAGAGCGCGGCATGCTCGCCGCCGCCTGAACCCTCGGGTCAAGAAGTTCGCTGGCCTCCTTGATCGGGGTCGCATCGAATTGTTACCCGAAGCGTGAAATGGTCCACATCTTGCTGGCAGGCATACATCGTCGGGCGGATACTTTAGTTAACAAGGAAGCGAGACACTGCCCACAACGAAGTGAACAGCTCTTGTAACGATCATGGCTTCAGAGGCAATCTTCCTTCCCGCGACTGGCAGCGTCCAGTTCGCCATCTATCCCGACGGGTACGACGGCGCCCGGATCATCGCCCGCATCGACGAGGAAGCGCTGCACGCCCGCTTCCATGCGCCCGAAGGTGGGGATTCCGAATTGGTGCAAGCGTACGCACGGAACGCCGATTCGATCGACGCCATTGCCACCGAGCGCTATCGCGAGAACCCGAACGTCGCGATTTGCCTCCACAGCAACGACTTCTAGCGCGCCCGCTCAGGCCATCAACGCCTTCAGCTTGCTGCTCGTGAACGGCACGCTGCGCAGCCGCACCCCCGTCGCATCGAACACCGCATTGGCCAGTGCCGCCGGCACCGGGCTGGACGCGGCTTCGCCCGCACCCAATGGCGGCTCGTCGCGGCGATCGATCAGCGCAATCTCCAGGCGCGGGACCGCGGGGAAGCGCAGCAGCGGATAGCTCGCCCAGTCGACGCTCGTGACGCGCGAGCGGTCGAAGGTGGTCTCCTCGTACAAGGTGCGCGAGAGCGTCTGCAGGATGTTGCCCTCGACCTGCGCGCGCACGGCATCGGGGTTGATCATCAGCCCGCAGTCGTGCGCGCAGCAGACGCGGCGCACGGCGATCTCGCCGGTCGCGCGGTCAACCTCCACCTCCATCGCCATGGCGACGAAGGTCTCGTTGTTCTTGTAGTGGATGTAGGCCATGCCGCGCCCCACCGCGAGCGTGCCCTTGGCCGCAGCCGGTGAGGGCCTCGACTGCCATCCGACCATCTGCGCCATGCGCCGGATCACTTCGGCGCCTCGCGGATTCGACATGTCGCGCAGCCGGAAGGCCACCGGGTCGACTTGCGCCTTGGCGGCAAGTTCATCGACGAAGCTTTCCACCGCAAAGCAGTTCGCGACCTTGCCAGGGGCGCGAATGTTCGATGGCCGCAGGGGCGCCGGGCCCAGCCAGTGCGCTGACACCTTCACCGCATTCGCGGCGTACGGTGGATCGCCGTTTTGCGACACCAGCCCCGTCGCCTGCCCCACCGGCTGCCGCATGCCCGCCGCGAGCGGCGACAGCAGCGGAATCCACTCCAGGTTGGCCGTGGCGCGCGGCACCCACATGTCGGTTTCCCAGGCATCGATGCGCCCGTCCGGCATCTGAGTGGCCTTGATCTCGAGCAGCTGAGGCGGGCCCTTCGGGTCCCAGCCCAGTTCGTCCTCGCGGCTCCACTGCACGCGCACCGGCTTGCCGACCGCCTTGGACAACAGCACCGCATCGGCGGCCGCGTCGTCGTGCCCGTTCATGCCGTAGCAGCCGGCGCCGTCGAGGTAGATGACACGCAGCTTGTCGCGCGGCAGGTCGACCATCGCCGCGAAGACGTTCAGGAAGCGGTGGCTCGCCTGCGACGCCGTCCACACCGTGCCGCCATCGGACCGCACGTCGGCCACGGCGCACGACGGACCGATGGAGCCGTGCGACTGGATGGGCCACGAATAGGTCGCCCGAAGCACGTCGGACGCATCGCGCAGTGCGGCGACGCGCTGCGCGTCGCCCTTGGCCGTGATGACTTCCTCGGCGACGAAGGGCCCGCCGCGCGCCCAATCGGCAAGGGCCTCGTGGCCGATCAACTGCGCGCTGTCACTCCACTGGACCTTGAGTTCACGCGCCGCCCGCACTGCAGCCCATTCGTCGGGACTCACCACGCCGACGAAATCGGCCATGCGCACCACGCGCACGCCCGGCAAGCGCGCGACGGACGACTCGTCGACCGCGAGCACCCGCGAACCGACGGACGGCGGCCGCACCACGCGGCCGTGCAGCATGCCGGGCACCACAAGGTCGTGCACGTAGACGTGGCGTCCTGTCACCTTGTCGGGCACGTCGGGGCGCGGCAAGGGACGGCCGACCAGCACATAGTCCGCCGGGCGCTTGAGCGGCGCCTTGGGGTTCATCTTGACGTCGAAGCTGCGGCCGCCCACGAGGACCGGGACGGCGACGCTGCGGCCGTCCGGAGCACGCACCGCGCCATCGGCCAGCTTGAGCTGGTCGGCAGGCACTTGCAGGCGCTGCGCGGCCATTGCGACCAGGGCCTCGCGTGCCGTCGCGGCGGCCTGCCTCAACTCGACGCCGCCCCGCATCACCCCACTGCTGCCGGCCGTCGGGCCCTGGTTGGGCGTCAGCGCCGTGTCGCCTTCGATCAGGTCGATGCGCTCGACCGGCACGCCGAGTTCCTCGCCCACCATCTGGCGCATGGCGATGCGGTGGCCGGTGCCCAGGTCGACCTTGCCGGAATAGACGATCACCGAACCGTCGCCGCGGACGGCCAGGAAAGAGTCGACCTGATCGAGCGCCAGCGGGCGCTGAGCCGCAGCGGATGGCCCCGCGGCTTGTGCCAGCGCAGACTTGTCCGGGAACAAGCTGAAGCCGACAACCAGCGCACCGGCTTCGAGCAGGGCACGCCGGGTCAGCTTGCCGGCGGAGGCTTCTTCAAGTTGATGTGTCGTCACGGTCAGGCCCTCCTGACGCCGGCGGCGCGTTCCACCGCGCGCAGAACGCGATCGTGCGAGCCACATCGGCACAGGTTGCCGGCGAGTGCCTTTTGCACCTCTTCACGGCTGGGTTTCGGCACGCGCTGGAGCAGCGCCACCGAACCCATCACCATGCCGTTGGTGCAGTAGCCGCATTGCGCGGCCTGCTCCGCGATGAAAGCTGCCTGCACCGGATGCGGCTTGTCGGGGGTGCCGAGCCCTTCGGCCGTGACGACGCGCCGCCCGCTCGCCTCGCCGACGCGAAGGGTGCACGAGCGCACCGGCGCCCCGTCGATCAGCACAGTGCACGCACCACATTGCCCGAGGCCGCAGCCGAACTTGGCCGCGTGCAGGCCCAGGTCGTTGCGCAGCGCGTAGAGCAAGGGCATGTCGAGGTCCCAGGCGTCGACATTCCTCGACACGCCATTGACGATCATCGTGATGGTTGGCATTCGGAGCTCCTGGCGTCGAGTCCCGGCCAGGCGGGCGGTGAAGGTCGACGGCGCTGCAGATTGCCACACGGTGTGCCTTGCATCAAGCGTGGTTCCGCTTGCGCTTGACCTTGTAGTCACTTCAGGGTTTCCAATGGGTCCATGGCAAGAAGCACCCCCGAGACGCCCATCGTCGCACTGCATGGATCCGACGCGAGCCCGCATGCCGTCCATTCAGCCTGCTGCGCGGCCGACCATGCCGCGCAGCCGATGCCGGTCGGCCCGGTGGCGGCGAACACCTTTCGCATTGCAACGATGGATTGCAGCGCCGAGGAGTCGGAAATCCGGCGCGCGGTCGAACCGATCGCGGGCATCCGCGGACTGCACTTCCAGTTGGGGCAACGATCGCTGAGGATCGACGGCTCTGCCGATGCCATCCCGCGAGCCCTGGAGGCCATTCGAAAGGCAGGCTTCGCGCCTGAGGCGATCTCGGCGACAAGCCTTGCGAGCGCCGACGACGGTCACGGGCACGAGCATGGGTCCGGCAGCGGCTATGGACGTCTGGCGACGGCACTGGGACTGGCCATCGTGGCCGAAGGCGTTTCCTTCTTCGAGCCGGACACCCTGGCGTGGAAGGCCGCGGGGATGGGGGTCGCAGCTGCCGCCATCGGTCTCGCCGGCCTCGAAACCTACACGAAGGGTCTGATGGCCCTGCGGCACGCCCGGCTCAACATCAACGCACTCATGTCGGTGGCCGTCAGCGGCGCCTTCCTGATCGGCCAGTGGCCCGAAGCGGCCATGGTGATGGCGCTCTATGCGATCGCCGAACTGATCGAGGCTCGGGCGGTCGATCGCGCACGCAATGCAATCAAGGGTCTCATCGACCTTGCGCCGGCCGATGCGGAAGTAATGCAGGCCGATGGCAGTTGGGCCCGCGTCCAGGCCACGGGGATCGCTCTGGACGCAATCACGCGAATCAAGCCCGGCGAGCGGGTGGCGCTGGACGGGATCATCACGAAGGGCAACAGCACCCTCAACGAAGCGCCAGTGACCGGGGAGAGCATCCCCGTCGACAAGGGTCCGGGCGACACCGTGTTCGCGGGCACGATCAACACCATCGGAGAGATCGAGTTTCGCGTCACTGCCGTTGCCAATGACACGACACTGGCGCGCATCATCCACGCGGTAGAGGAAGCGCAAGGCACGCGTGCACCCACGCAGCGCTTCGTCGATCGATTTGCAGCGGTCTACACGCCGGCAGTGTTTGCGGTGGCCGTAGGCGTGGCGGTGCTGCCGCCGCTGTTCCTGGGCTGGCCATGGCTCGCGGCGATCTACAAGGCACTGGTGCTTCTGGTGATCGCGTGCCCTTGCGCGTTGGTCATCTCGACACCGGTGACGGTCGTGAGCGGCCTCGCCTCGGCTGCGCGGCGCGGCATCCTGATCAAGGGTGGCACCTATCTCGAAGACGCACGCCTGCTCAAGGCCGTCGCGCTGGACAAGACCGGCACCATCACCGAAGGCAAGCCCAGGCTGGTGGCGTTCCAGCCGTGGGGCGGAGCCGGCGAGGCAGAGGTTCGACGTCTTGCCAGAGGCCTCGCCGCACGATCCGATCACCCGGTCTCCCAGGCGATCGCATCGGGCCTGGAGAACGAGGCAATCGACGTCGATGATTTCAAGGCGCTGCCCGGGCGCGGGGTCGAGGGCTTGATCGGCGGGCAGCGCTTTGTGCTCGGGAACCATCGCCTCATCCGGGAGCGCGAACAGGCCGAACCCCGTCTCGAAGTCGAACTCGCCGCGCATGAATCGCAGGGCCGCACCGTGACCCTTCTCGCGAACGACAGCGGCGTACAGGGCCTCTTCGCGGTGGCGGACACCATCAAGCCCAGTTCCATCGAAGCGATTGCCGAACTCCAGCGCCTCGGCGTGGCGTCCGTGATGCTGACCGGCGACAACGACGCCACCGCACAGGCGGTCGCGCGCGAGGCCGGCATCGGCGACGCACGCGGCGGGCTGCTGCCGGAAGACAAGCTCACCGCGATCAAGGAAATGCGCCAGCGCTATGGCGCCACCGCGATGACCGGGGACGGCATCAACGATGCTCCTGCGCTGGCGCAGGCCGACATCGGCTTCGCCATGGGCGCCGCGGGGTCCGACACGGCCATGGAAGCGGCTGACGTCGTGATCATGAACGACAACCTCGGCCGCATCGCGGAGACGATCCGGCTGTCGCGTCGCACGCACGCGGTACTCTGGCAGAACATCGGCCTGGCACTCGCCATCAAGGCCGTGTTCTTCGTGCTGGCCGTATTCGGCGTCGCGACGATGTGGATGGCCGTGTTCGCGGACATGGGGGCCAGCCTGCTGGTCGTCGGCAACGGCTTGCGGCTGCTGCGCCGCAGCGACCGTTGAGCGTTCTCAGCCCCCCAAAAGAAAACGGCCCCGAAGGGCCGTTGTTCATTGAAGCAGCCCTGGAGCTGCAGCAGCTTACTTCTTGGCTGCCTTCTTTGCGGGTGCAGCGGCCTTCTTGGCAGGTGCTGCAGCCTTCTTGGCGACGGGCTTGGCCGCTGCCTTCTCGGCCTTGCGCTTGGCTGCCTTGGGGTCGATGGCGGCCTTGAAGGCTGCGCCTGCCACGAACTTCGGCACCTTCTGCGCGGCGATCTTGATCTTGGCGCCGGCTTGGGGGTTGAAGCCCGTGCGAGCAGCGCGAGCCACTTGCTTGAAGGTTCCGAAGCCGATGAGTTGGACGGGGTCGCCCTTCTTGACGGCAGCGATGATGGAGCCGGTCACGGTTTCGAGGATGCGAGCGGCTTCTGCCTTGCTGACGTTGTGAGCGGTGGCGATCTTTTCGACCAGTTCGATACGGTTCAAGTGAATTTCCTTAGGATAGTTTCGCCATGTTGCCGATGGCGGCGCAGCGATTGGATACAAGCTGCAAGCGGCGCGGAGTATATAGGGCGGCGGATGGATGGCCGGTGCCAGCGCCCTGCATCACGTCCAAATGCAGGCAATACACAACACCCGACAGGGCTTTCGTGCGCTATTGATCGGCCGCGATGCCCAACTCTGAAGCCATTCGGTGGACCAGCGCCTTCAGGCTCGCGACCTCCGTTTCGAGCCGCGCCACGTTGGCCTTGAGCGCTGCGAGTTCGCCCAGCGACACGTCACCGTTGGCCTGCAGAGTCGCGACGGACGCATCCTCGGCCGGCGTTCCGCTCAGCAAGTGGGCCCAACGGCTTTCGCGCGAGCCAGGCAACCGGGGCAGCTTGACCACCAGCGCGCCCGCCGGCCGATTCGCCAGCTCGTCAAGGAAAGCCTCGACCGAGGAGATGTCGGCGAAGTTGTGCATGCGGTCGGAAGCGATGCGAAGCTCGCCCGCCGTCTGCGGGCCACGCAGCATCAGCACCGTGAGCAGGATGATCGACTGCGAGGGGATCCGCAGCACGCCGTCGATGTTGTGCGCGTACCGAAACGCCCGCCCACCACTGGTCTCCGACACTAGGCTGTAGCCCTTGAGACTGTCGATGGCGGCCTGCGCCTCGGCATCAGACACTTCGAGGATCGGATTGCGGCTCGTCTTCTGGTTGCACCCCGAGACGATGGCGTTGAGCGTCAGCGGGTAGCTGTCGGGCACCGTGCGCTGCTTCTCGGCAAGGACGCCGAGCACTCGGGTTTCAAGGAGGGAAAGCGTAGGAAGTGGACTGGACATGGCTTGCGGCAGATTGGATTCGCCATTGTCCCCGGTCGCTCCCTGCGGGTGGCTCTGCTATTTCTTTCTTCCGTAGGTCCCGGTCGTGGTGGACTTGCCGATCGCATTGGCGTTGACCATGAAGCCCACCAGCGAGGCGGTCGCGTTCGGCGGCAACTCCAGCTTCTCGACCTTGAGGGCGTAGAGCGTGGCGTGGTAGCGGTGCGGCTTGTCACCGGCGGGCGGGCATGGGCCACCCCAGCCTGGCGCGCCGAAGTCGGTGTTGATCTGGCGCGCGCCTGCCGGGAGCTTGGCGCCATCGGCCGTGCCTGCGCCCTGTTCGAGCGAGGTCGTCGTGGCCGGGATGTCGACGACGATCCAGTGCCAGAAGCCGGCGCCGCCGGTGGGGGCGTCGGGGTCGTGGACCATCAGGGCGAAGCTCTTCGTGCCGGGCGGTGCGTTGCTCCAACGCAGGGTTGGGGAGATGTTGTCGCCGGTGCAGCCGAAGCCCTTGAAGACGAACTTGTTGTCGATGGGGCGGCTGTCGTGCAGGTCGGGACTGGTCACACGGAAGCCTTGGGCATGGGCTGCCAAGGTCGCGAGACCGAGGGCCAATGCGGCGCTGCAATATCGGATGTTCATGGAGCGATCCCCTCTGGATGAAGGAGGGCCATTTAATCCTGAAGTGTTCGGCTAGGGAAGTCTTGATCTTGCCCCCGTATCTCAGGACACGGCCTATACGCAATGTAGCGCCGGTTGTTCAAGTTGAGCGCGGCGTGTCTGCTCAACCCGTTGCCGCCTGAACTCGCGCGGCGATTTCATCTTCAAGCTCGAGTGCGGGTGA